>NZ_JBFTZW010000007.1:0-105362 GCF_056406555.1 Arthrobacter sp. P1_B4 | reverse complement strand
GGGCCGCGGCGGACGCGGCGGACGCGGCGTTGCCGGCCAAGGCCGCGGCGGAACCGCCGTTGGCGGGCGCGGCCGCGACGGTATCAGGCAGGCAGCAGGAAGCCGTCGCGGACGAGGTTCCCGACTTCCTCGAGCAGGCCGGCGCGGAACTCCGCGCTGTCAAACCCCTCGTAGCCGCCCAGCAGCGCCTCGAGGGCGCCGATGATCTGCCCGACGGACAGGTCGCCGTCGCACGCTGAGACCAGGCCCGCCAGCTCGGTACTGAGCAGGTTGGTGCGGCGCAGCCCGGCACCCTGCCGCAGCAGGATGACGCCGGGGTGTTCCGCACCGGGGCGCTGGTGCCGTTCTTCGGTGACGTCCTCCGCGACCAGCAGGTGGGCGGCGGCCAGATCATGGCCGGCCAGCCAGTCGGCACGCTCGACGGCGGCGCCCAGGTGTGGCCCTACCGGCTGTTCGATCGGGTAGGTGATCTCCTCGAAGCGCGACAGCACCCGCCGGGCGCCGTCGGCAGGCCTCCGCAGCCAGATCATGCCGAAGCCGATTCCGGCCACATCGCGCGAGGCGAAGTCGTCCAGGTAGGCCGCGTACGAGTCCTCGTAGAGCCGGCGGTCGCGGCTTTCCGAGGCGTCCTGCAGCCAGGTCTCGGCGTACTGCTCGGGGCCCACCTGCTCGCGCTGGATGAACCAGACGTCGGTGGCCGGGCCGGCCCAGCTCTGGGGCCGGTCCGCCCAGCCGGCGCCGGCCGTGATCTCCCAGTTGCCCAGAAGCTGGGCCGTTCCGCCCGGGGCAAGGACCGAGGCCAGTGCGCCGACCAGCGAGGATACAATCTCGTCCCCCGGCAGGCCGCCGTCGCGGTACGTGAACTGGTCCGTGGCGGTCTCGCCCAGGCTGCGGGGGGTGATGACGAACGGCGGGTTGGAAACCACCAGTTCGAACTCCTGCCCCGCGACCGGGTCCAGCAGGGATCCGAGTCTCAGGCTGACGCGGGCGTCAAGGTCGGCCGGGTCCAGGTGCAGCTCGGCGGCGTTGAGCAGCAGGTTGAACCGGGCAAACGCCAAGGCGCGTTCGGAGATGTCCGTGGCGGTCACGTGCTCGGTGTGGTGCAGCAGGTGGAAGGTCTGGATGCCGCAGCCGGTGCCGAGGTCGAGGGCCCTGGCAACATGGCGGCGGGCGGTGACCTGGACCAGGGTGGTGGAGGCCTGCCCAATCCCCAGGACGTGGTCGTGACGAAGAACGCCGGCGCGCTGGTGGGCTGCGAGGTCGCTGGCCACCCAGAGGTCTGCTCCGCCGGCACTGGTCCCGTATTCCCCCACGGTCGGGTCCCAGCCGTACGGCCTGAGGTCCACCCTGGCCTGGACCAGGTCCCCGCCCGCAGGCTCCACGAGCCCAAGTTCCGTTAGGCCCTTGGTACGGATGCCGGGGAGGGCGGCGTCGAGTCTCGCCGCGGGCTGCGGTTCAGACAGAAGCCAGAGACGCACGACGCCGGCGAGCGCCGCCGTTGCCGGCTCCCCGAGGGAACGCCCGGTGACGATCAGGGCCGGGATGAGCTGGTCCCGGCCCAGGGCCGAGTGCGCGGCCTCGCCGAGCAGCTCCGCAACCCCGTCCACGGTGTAGCCAATCGCACGCAGGTCCGCGGCCAGGGCCTCGAGCAGGCCGGGGAGGTCGCTGCGCGGAGCGTCCGGGGTGTTGCCGGCCGTGAACGGGGCTGCGGGAGCCTGCGTTGAACGAGAGGGTGCGGCGGGGCCTTGCGCTGAGGAAGTCACCGGACAAGTTTAGTCCCGGGGCCGCGCACGGGCGTGGGACCTGGGTTGGCCCCCGTCAGCACTGGGGCTGGGGCTGGGGCGTGCGGGTCCGGCTAGAGCTCGGTTTCGGCGTAGATTTTCAGGGCGTCCCGGACGAAGGCGGCGCCGTCGGCACCGCCGTAGTTGGCCGCGAACCTGGGATCGGCCACGTACATCTCGCCGAGCCCCGTCACGTACCCCTTGATGTCGCGACCTGCCGCCGGGCTGCCGCCCGCTGCGGGTGACGCCGGCGTGCCGGGGATTCCCCTGAGCCATTCGACGTGGCGCCGGGCCAGGTCCTGGGCCTGCGCGCTGTCCGCCGGGACTCCCGACGCCGCAGCAGCCCTCCAGTCGGCACCGAGCTGCCGGGACTGTTCCGTCCAGGCAGCCTTCTCCCCGGCCCCCATGCTGCGCCACCAGGCGTCGGACTTCGCATAGGCGTCCTTGCCCCACCGCTGCTGGACTTCCTCCTGGTACTTGGTGTGGTCGAAACCGTCGAACATTTCCTCCGCCATGATCTTTCCTCCCGTTTGCAATGCCTCAATGGTGTGACGGACCGCGGCAATCTGCCGCCCCAGCCTGTCCTGTTCCTGCAGCAGCCACGCCAGGTGCCTGCCCAGTGCATGCTCCGCGTCCGCCTCGTTGCCGAGCACGTCCGCGATCGCCGGCAGCCCGAGCCCCAGGTCGCGCAGGAGCAGGATCCGCTGCAGACGGACCAGGGATTCCTGGCCGTAGTACCGGTAGCCGTTGTTGCCGGTGCGGCTCGGCCTGAGCAGGCCAATGTCGTCGTAGTGACGCAAAGTTCGGCCGGTGGTGCCGGCCAACTTCGCGATCTGCTGAACGGACCAGTCCATGCCTCCACCCTTCTGCTCCTTCGAGGCCCGCGTTCCCTGGACCTCCGCTGTGACCGTGCCGACCGGCCGCTGCCGGCCATCGCTTCCGGCCGTCGCTTCCGGTCATCGCTTCGACTCTAAACTTTGACGCAGCGTCAAAGTCAAGGACCGCAGGGAGAGGGTGCCCGGGATGTCGGCGCGGCCGGCGGGGAGCCTGCGAGACGGTAAGTTTGAGGCATGGTTTTCCCTTCCTCCCACGTCCCGGCTGCCCGTCTGGCCCGGCGGACGCTCAGCGGCGTGGCCGCCGCCGTCGTCGTACTGGCTGCAGCGGCATGTTCCCCGGCCGGTTCGATTGAGGGCGCCGATGTCCCGGCGTGGCAGGCCACCGCGCTGCCCTCCGCCCCGGGAACAGTGCTGGAGGATGCCGGCAAAATCCTGAACCGGGATCCGATCGTCCGGACCGCGTCCGGCGTGCCTGCCGGCACCTACACCTTGACCATGACCTGCGACGGCGGCGGGAAGGCGTTCTTCGCCGTCAGCCTGGACGGCAGCCAGCTCGCCGAAGCCGGAGCCGCCTGCAACGGCAGCCGAGAAACCGCCCGCATCAAAGTGCCCGCCGCGGGCAAGGTCACGCTCAGCACGTCCAGTGTGGATGCCCCGCTTCTCTACGCGTACCACCTGGCGTCGTCCGAGTAGCACCCGCCGCAGCCCGGTCCTCGGCGACCTGCCCGGCGCCCCTAAAGGCCTGTCCGACCCGGACCTTTGGCCTCTGGCGTTTGATTCCGGGCCGCCCTAATCTCAAAGTATGCCAACTGTGCCGGCGAGCAAGGTGCCGCGACGGCGCACCCCGGCGGCCGCCGTGGTGCTTTCAGTTGCGGTATTTCTCGGCACGGTCCTGTCCGGTTGCGCCTATGAATACAGCGCCGACCACTGGGACGATGAATCGACCTCGGCTGCCGCCCCGCCGACCACTGACGCCGCCCTGCCCCAGGACCCCCATCTCAACGAGCCGGTGACGGGCGAGGAACTGGATAACTGGGTCGACACCGTACTGCCCGACGCCGAGGGACAGGTCTTCCAGACGGGTTTTGGGACGCTGGAGGCCGACGAGGAGCGCAAAGAGACTACAGCCCAGCTGCCCAAGGGTACTTACGCCCTGACCCTCGCCTGCCGGAGCACCCGCCGCGTGTCCTTTTCCATCGAGAACGGTGAAAACGAACTCGTGGACCTGAGTCTCCGGTGCGGGACGTCCAGGGTGAACGTGGTGCAACTAGCCGCGGAGGCGTCGCTCTCCATCAATGTGGATGCGAACGCACCGGCAAACTTTGCGTACCGGGTGAGCCGCATCTGAGGGTTCCCGGCCGGCCAAATGTCCGGTTCGTGCCTCAGGCGGCGCAGCCCTCGGGGCACCGCAGGGTGTCAGGGCTCGCGGCGCACCCGGCGCAATAGAGCGTCAGGGTCCGGCAGGACGGATTCGAGCAGTTTTCGAACTTGCTCGTAGGTGCCGAGCAGCGGACGCACTCGCCGATCGTCTTGGCATCCCCGCTGAACTCAACGTGCATGCGCTTGTCGAACACATACAGGGAGCCCTCCCACAGTCCCTGGTCCTTGAAGGCCTCGCCGTAGCGGACAATGCCGCCGTCAAGCTGGTAGACCTCCTTGAACCCGCGGTTCACCATGAGGCTCGACAGCACCTCGCAGCGGATGCCGCCGGTGCAGTAGGTGACAACCGGCTTGTCCTTGAGGGCGTCGTATTTGCCGGAGTCGAGTTCCTTGATGAAGTCGTGGGTGGTGGCGACATCGGGAACGACGGCGTCCTTGAACTTGCCGATCTGGGCCTCGAACCCGTTCCGGCCGTCGAAGAACACGACTTCGTCGCCCTGCTGTTTCTTGGCTTCTATGAGTTCGTGGAGTTCCTCGGGTTTGAGGTGGGTTCCGCCGCCCACCACTCCGCCGGCATCGACTTTGAGTTCGCCCGGGGCGCCGAAGGAAACGATTTCCTCCCGCACCTTGACGCTGAGCCGCGGGAAGTCCGCCGCGCCGCCATCCGACCACTTCACGTCGATGCCTTGGAAGCCCTTGTACTCGCGCGTGGTTTTGACGTACTGCTTCACGGCGTTCAGTTCTCCGCCGACTGTGGCGTTGATGCCGTCCTTGGAAAGGATGATGCGGCCGGTTAGTCCGAGTTTTTCGCACAGGGCGCGCTGCCAGAGCCGGACGGCGTCCGGGTCAGGCAGGGGGGTAAATCCGTAAAAGAGCACAATCCTGTTCAAAGCCACGCTTTTAAGGGTACTGGCTGGGGCGGGCGGCCGGGCGACAGTCACAATTGGATAAGCAAGCGGCTTCCCCCGACCCGGCCCCTGTTGCTTGTGGCACTGCTGGAATACGCTCATCACATGAGTCTTGACGCCATGGTTGAAGACACCACTCACCTGCTGGAAATCTGGGTTGCCGGATGGGCCGGCTGCCGCGGATATGAGACGCGCAGGGAGGGCAGGTTCCCCGCGGCCTTTCGCGGTGACACCACCCACGAATGGGAGTACTTCGCCTACGATCCGTCCGACGCGGAGTTCGAGGCGCTGGCGGCAAAGACGGCCGAAGCGCCGGCCCGGGTCCTCACCATCCTCACCAACGATGCGGCCCGATACACCATGCTGGGGCAGCGGAACGGGCTGCATGTCACCTCGGCCTCCCAAACCATGATGATCGTGGACATGGAGACCCAGGATTCGGAGGACCCCTGGCTTTCGGACGACGACCTCAAGCTCGAGACGTCCCGGACCGACGGCGTCCACCACGCGGTGGTCAGCGCCGGCGAGGACGTCGCCGCGAGCGGACGCGTGTTTGTGGTGGGGCATACCGCCATCTTCGACAACATCGTGACGTCAGAGGCCTACCAGCGGCGGGGGCTGGGCAGCTTCATCATGAAGGCCCTGGCAGCCCAGGCGTTTGAACACGACGTCGACTCCGGGCTGTTGCTCGCCTCGCTGGACGGTCAAAAACTCTATTCGCACCTCGGCTGGCGCGAGGTGTGCCACGTCCTGATGTTGTCGACGTCCGATGAAGGGGCCGACCTGTCCGTGGGCTGAGGTGCCGCGAGCGCCGGGCGTCCGGCGGGCCTGCGCCCGGGGCAACGCGTGTGCCGGGCCGAGCCGCAGCGCCGAAGCCGCAGCGCGTGCCGGGCTGCGTGCCGGGCGGGGGCGATTTGAGGGCGGATGAAAGAATATGTGAGTGAACCCGCATGAGTCCTTGATTCCGTTGCTGGGCCGAGGTCCGGACCCGGAACAGCTGCGTCATGTGCGGACGATCCCCGCCCGCCAGGCCGTCAATGCACCATGGCCACAGTGGTCCCACCCGGATCTCGTGGCAGCTTACGGTTCCCTGGGCATCCACGAGCCCTACCTTCACCAGGTCCGGGCCGCCGAACTGGCCCACGGCGGAGAGAACGTGGTCATTGCCACCGGCACCGCGTCAGGAAAGTCCCTGGCGTATCAGCTGCCGGCCTTGGACGCGATCCACCGTTCCGAGCTCAGGGTCCTGTCCGATCCCGGGAAAATCCACGACGACGGGGCTGTGACCCTCTACCTGTCCCCGACCAAGGCGCTCGCCGCGGACCAGCTGGCAGCGATCAGGGCACTCAAGCTCCCCACAGTCCGGGCCGAAACCTACGACGGCGACACCGATCCCGCGTCCCGGCGGTGGATCCGGGACCACGCGAACTTCATCCTCGCCAACCCGGACATGCTGCACTTCGGCATTCTCCCGAACCATGCCTGGTGGGCCAGGTTCTTCCGGCGCCTCCGCTACGTGATCGTGGACGAAGCCCACAGCTACCGCGGCGTCTTCGGCTCCCATGTGGCAAACCTCATGCGCCGTCTGCGTCGGATCTGTGCCTACTACAGCCCGGGCGGCTCGCATCCCGGACCGGTGTTCATCGCGGCGTCCGCCACGGCGTCTGAACCCGGGCAGTCCTTCGGCCGGCTGATCGGCGCACCCGTGCAGGCCGTTTCCGAAGACAGCTCGCCCCACGGCTCCACCACCGTGGCGTTCTGGGAGCCGGCACTGACCGAACTCCGGGGCGAAAACGGCGCCAAGGAGCGCCGGACGGCAGTCGCCGAGACCGCCGACCTGCTGGCCAACCTGGTGTCCTCCCGGACCAGGACCATTGCGTTCATCAAGTCCAGGCGCGGGGCAGAGTCGATTTCCTCCATCGCCAAACGCCTCCTCGACGAGGTGGATCCCAGCCTGCCGCAGCGTGTGGCCGCGTACCGCTCGGGCTACCTGCCGGAGGAGCGGCGGGCCTTGGAAAAGGCGCTGCGCTCGGGTGAACTGTTGGGCGTCTCGAGCACGTCCGCGCTGGAGCTGGGCATTGACATTTCCGGTCTCGATGCAGTCCTGGTCGCTGGCTGGCCGGGCACCCGCGCGTCGTTGTTCCAGCAGATCGGCCGCGCCGGCCGCGCCGGCCAGGACGCGATCGCAGCCTTCGTGGCCAGCGACGACCCGCTGGACACCTACTTGGTGAACCACCCCGAGGCGATTTTCGACGTGTCGGTGGAGGCCACGGTCTTCGATCCCTCCAATCCATACGTTCTGGGCCCGCACCTGTGCGCGGCCGCCGCGGAACTGCCCCTCGGGTTCGCCGAACTGGAGCTCTTCGGGGCCACCGCTGAGAAGCTGCTGGACCGCCTGGTCCTGCAGGGCTACCTGCGCAAACGGCCGGCAGGATGGTTTTGGACCCATCCGCAAAATGCCGCAGCCATGGTGAACCTCCGGGCCGACGGCGGAGGTCCGGTGAGCATAGTGGACGCGGAGACGGGCTCCTTGCTCGGCACCATGGATTCGCCGCAGACCCATTACCAGGCCCACACAGGGGCCATCTATGTCCACCAGGGCGACAGCTACGTGGTCGAAGACCTGAACGAGGACGACCACTGTGTGGTGGTGCGGCGGGCGAACCCGGACTACTACACGACCGCCCGGGACGTGACCCAGATCGAGGTCCTCGAAACGCAACGCACCACCCAATGGGGCGACGTGGCCGTGCATTTCGGCGATGTGAAAGTGACAACCCAGGTGGTCTCCTTCCAGCGCAAAGCGTTAATTTCGAACGAGATCCTCGGCGAAGAACCCTTGGAATTGGGCGCCAGGGACCTGTTTACGAAGGCGGTCTGGTTTGTAGTGGACAACCGCTCGCTGACCGGCGCGGGGCTGATCGAGGCACAGTTCCCCGGAGCGCTGCATGCTGCCGAGCACGCCGCCATCGGACTCCTTCCGCTTGTGGCCTCCAGCGACCGCTGGGACATCGGCGGAGTGTCCACGGCCATCCACGCCGACACCGGAGTGCCCACCATCTTTGTTTACGACGGCCATCCCGGCGGGGCCGGCTTCGCCGAACGCGGCTACGACAAGGCGAGGTTGTGGCTGACCGCCACGCGCGACGCTATCAAGGCCTGCGAATGCGAGTCCGGCTGCCCCTCCTGCGTCCAGTCACCCAAGTGCGGCAACAAGAACAACCCGCTCGACAAGGACGCCGCCGTCACACTGATCGATGTGCTGCTCCAAGACGCCACCGACCTCATGCACGCCGGCAACCCCGGCACAACGGCCGCCGCGGCCGGGGCCCCGGACGATCAGCCCGCCCAGCCGCTCCGCGCCTGACCACGTCTCAGCGGCCGGTTCGTGGGCGGCGGCCGTCAGGCAGGTTCGAGGGCGGCGGCCGGCGGGTTCGTGGGAGCCGGGGCGGCGGGGCGGTACGTTCGTGTGAGCCGGGCGTCGGCAGGGCGGCACGCCAGGCCGCAGACGGATGCGCGGCTTCTGGCGACCGCCGGAGTTGGTGCATCTTTCACGGTGCTGGCCCGTTCCCGGCCGCAGGGGGCGGTCCGGCCCTGGCCAGTCCCGTGGCCGCCCCGAGGAACGGTCCGGCACTGAACTCCGTGCGCACCTGAACGGTGTCGTCCGGTCCTTCAGCACAGGCAGCCAGGGTGGCGCTGTTCTTCAGCGCGACCTCTCGAGCCACAGCGCAGGGCTCGCCGGACGTGATGCCCCGCGCGGCATCCGCCGCAGCCAGCGCCGCCAGATCGGCGGCCGCCGCAGCCCTCGATGCCGCGACGGCCGATTCGGCCAAGAGAAGCAGCAGGGCCAACGCCATGATGACCACCAGCCCGAGTCCCAGGGCCAGGACGGTCCCCGACCCCCGCTCTGAAGACGTACACAGGTGCCGGGCGTGGGCAGGATCCGTGCCCCGGTGTCGCGGCCCGCGGGCCCGGGCACGTGCACGGACAGGTGGAGGTGCAGGCGCAGGTGCAGGTGCAGGTGACATCATGTGCCGCCCTGCCACGGAGAACGGGAGACGCCATGCAGTCCGGGCTCATCCAGCCCGGGCCGTTGTGCCGCGCCGGGGGCCTCCGCACGCGCCCACGCGCTGGCGCTGAGGGCCCAGGGAACCAGGGAGCCAACGGCCCCGGGGACGCGGCCGGAAACGGTGACCCTGTGCCACTCACCGTCGTGCGTCACCTCTGAGTCCGCCGTGTCGCCGGCGAGACGGCGGACAATCTCACCGACTTCGCCGGCCGCGGCTCCCCTCGCCACCGCCCGGGCACCGCCGCGGGCCGCTTCCTCAACGCGGAGCTGCGTCACCCCGGCCGCCGAACCCGCGAGCAGAAGGGAGAGCAGCAGAACGACCGAGGGCAGCGCGACGGCGAACTCAGCCGTGACGGCCCCGCGGCACTCCGCCGTTGGCGGCGACGCTCTCCGGCCGCCGCTCCCCCGGGGGCGCCAGAGTCCGTTCATGGCAACGTGAGCGCCGTCCGGATGAGGTTCAGGAGGAACCCGCGGACCTCATCGCTGCGCATGATGAACACGAGGACCCCGGCAAAGCCCACGGCGGCCAGCGTTGCGATGGCATATTCAGCGGTAGCCATTCCCGCCTGCGAGGCCGGCGGCCCTGTGCGTCCCCGCGGTTGAACGGGAACAACCGAGCTGGCGCCGGGGTAGATCTCATAGACCTCCGCAACGCCGCCCTCCCCTGCTTCAATGCGACGTGCAGCGGGGGTGTCCTGATTTGTTGACATCTGCTTTCCTTCCACGGGACACCGGCGTGATCGCCGGCTGATTCGACTCTCCCGGCTTGCACGTCGCGCCATAAGCCCCGATGGCAGCTAAGTGGAAAACGTGCCCGAATTTGCCGTGGTGGCGGCCTGTGGAGGAGAAGTGTCTGGCCCTTTCCGGGCGGCCAACGGACGTCCAACGCAGTGCCCGGCCCGCCGGCGTTTCGCCCGGACCGAGACAGGGCTGAACCCGAGGGGCTGCGGTCCGTACTGCGACGACAGCCTCTCGGGTTCAGTTGGTGCGGGTCACCCGCGCGTTCCTAGGGGAGGAAGTATCCCGCGAGGTCGGCGATGAGGTGTGAGGACCCCGATGAACGGTTGAACAACGTCACCTTTCCGTCTGAGCCGACGGGGACCGAGACCAGGTTCGCTACAGTCTGTCGGGCCGAGAAGTTCAGGTTGGACGCGTCCGGACGGGTCGAGCCGGACGGGTAGGCGGTGATGTAGCCGATGGACGGGGGCGCCACGACCGTCAGGTTGAAGACAGCCCCCAGGACGTTCGCGGGGATTCCCGTGGTCCCGGCAATCTGGAAGGACACTGTGGAGTCCGGGCGCACAGCCGCTGCGGGGCGTGTGTCGAGGATCCTGGATGGGCCCGTGGCCTTGAACGCACCGGTGGCCGTCGGCGTGCCGCCGAGGTAGTAGCCGGCAACGTCYGCGATCAGGTGCGAACGTCCGAAGGAACGATTGAGCAGCGTGACTCTTCCGTCTGCACCGATGGGGACCGTGACCAGGTTCGGCACTGTCTGCCCTGCGTTGAAGTTGAGGTTGGACGCGTCCGGACGCTTCGAGCCCGAGGCATAGGCCGTAATGTATCCGATCCTTGTTGGCTCCGTCACGGTGAGGTTGAAGACCACGGCGGAGGCAGTTGTCGGTATGCCGTTGGTGCCCCTAACCAGCAGGGACACCGTGGCATCCCCTGCAAGCGCCGCCGTGGACCGGGTGTCCAGCAGCCGCTTTGGCGCGAGGCTTTGGAAGGCACCCGGCGTCGCCGGCGTCCCCGTGACGTAGTAGCCGGTGACATCGGCGATGAGGTGGGTCGTGCCGGAGGATCTGTTGAACAGCGCCACTTTTCCGTCCGCACCCACCTTGACCGTTACCAGGTTAGGCACGTTTTGGTTGGCACGGAAGTTCACATTGGATGCATCCGGCTTTGTTGTCCCGGAGGGGTAGGCGGTGATGTAACCAATGGATTTAGCCTCAGTGACGGTCAGGTTGAAGACGACCGCCGCGACATTTGCCGGGATCCCATTAGCCCCTGCAACCTGGAAGGAAACGGCTTTATCGGCACCCACCGGCACCGTTTTCCGGGTGTCGAGGAATCGTTGTGGGGCAATCGGGGCAAACGTTCCGGGCAGCTGGGCGGCCGCCTTTCCGGCCTTGATAACGACGTCGTCAATGAAGCTGTCGCCTGCCTGCCGCCGGTGTTCGGCACCGAGTTGCATCTTGGTGACCGCGGTAAAGCCCGTGGCGATCTGCTTGCTGGAATACAGGAGTTTGCCGTCGAAGATCACCTCGACCGTGGAAGAGGCCCCATTTGCGACGACGTGCGTGACGATATGGTGCCAAGTGCCGAGAGGGACATTGACTTTCATCGGGGTGTAGCGGAGGGTTCCGTCGGGCGCCGCGACCCGCAGCCACATTGGGCCGACGCCGCCGTTGGATCGGTAGACGTCTATGAACCGGGTAGTCCCGTTGAAGAAGCGGAAGTACGGGACGTTGTTGCCGGCGACGCCCTCTTTGGTGATGTTGAACCAGCCGTCGGCATAGACCTCGTTGTTTCCGGCAGGAAGTGGTGCGGAAAAATTGGCCACCGACCCGGCATCCGTGGTGACGTGAACATAGGCTGAGCAACGGCCCGAGTGCTGCTGGGCCGAGGAGACAGCGGCCGTTCCTGTCCCGGCGGTGAATGCGGCGGCGAAGCCTGCGGTGGTGAGGCTTCCGGACTCGAAGTTCGTGGCAATCACCGTCTTGCCCGGGTATTGGTTGGTCGGTTGGGGTGCTCCCGGCTGACAGGTCGGTACTGCGGCGGACGCCGGACTGGCACCGACCGCCAAACCGGTCAACACTAGTAGGTTGAGCGCTGCAATCACGCCCACTTTATACAGTCGAATCATTGATCTGCCCCCCTGGCATGGCTCCCAGTTAGTACGAGACCCCGGATACCCCGGGATTCGAGGCGCCAAGGAGGTGCTGTGAGAAGCCGACGCACGAGACCGCTCATACTCCGACGGTGCCTGCCCCAAAGGTATCCCCCAGCAACTTGAATAAACCTTGGGCCCGGGGTGATCCCCGGGCTGCCGGCATCACGCCGGAAGCAGCCCGAGGAGCACGGGCACGACGCCGAGGCAGACGAACGCCGGCAGGGAGCACAGGCCCAGCGGCACCACGAGTTTCACCCCGAGCGCGGCCGCGCGCTGCTCGGCGGCCCTGTTGCGTTCGCGGCGAAGCCGGGCAGCCTGGGCATAGAGGAGCGCTGAGGAGGGGGCGCCGGTAAGCGCAGCGAAGGAAAGAGCGTCGCGCAGGGCCTGAAGTTGGGGCGCCCGGGCACCGGAACTGCGCCATGCCGTGCCCCAGTCCGCACCGATTGCGAGGGCTGACACAACCGGCCGAAGCTGCCGCCCGAGTTCCGGTGGCATGAGGGCGGCCACTAGGTCGAGGGACCGGCCAAGTCCGGCTCCCGTATCCAGCATGGCGCCGATCAGTTCCAGCATCATGGCGGTGTCCCGCAGGCCCTGGAGGCCGTGCCGGCCGGCGTCGTGGACCGTCGGGCGCCGGGCGGCCCCGCCAGCAGACGCCCGAAGCTGGCGCCGGAGCCGCCGGCGGACACGGCCCGGGCGGGCGAGGACGACGGCGGCTGCCCCGGCAAGGCTCGCTGCCATCACGAAACCGGCAAGTTCGGGCCTCACGGCGACGACCGCGGCGTCACGTTGGTGCTTCCGCCGCGGCGCGGACGAGCCTTGCGGACCACAACCGGCCGACGGCGGTCAGCGCCACGCCTGCGGCCAACGCCGCCAGGCCCCAAGGATTTCCCAGCAGTGTGGCTACCGGGTCCACGCCGAGCAACAGGCCGAGGCCCAGGCCCGACAGGGGCAGCCAGGTCAGCAGACGAACGGTTGCGCGGGGCCCCGCCAAGGCCGTCTGCCGAGCCGCCTCGGCGTCGTCCTCCGTTTCAAGGTGGGCGGCAAAGCGCGCCAGGACATCGGCCAGGGGGCAACCGCTGGCTTCAGCGGTGTCAAAACATGCGGCGAGCTCGCCCCACACGCGCACGTCGCGGCGGGCCCGGATGCCGACGGCACCCCCGGTGACCGTGATGACGGCGCCCGCACCGGCAGAAACCGCGGAGACCTCGCGGCGGATGGCCGCGGCCACGGAGGACCCGCGCCGGGCGGCGGCACGCGCGGCTGCGAGGATCCTGCGGGACTCCGGGCCGAGGACCGTTCCGGCGCCGTTTGCGCCGCGGGGCTGGCCGGCGCTGTGAACTGCCGCCTGGGCCGCCGGCCCGTCCCGCGCGGCGTCACCGCCGTAGAGGGCCCACAGTTCATCCCACAGCCGGGCGGGGATGCGCCCTCCCTTCAGCAGCGCGGCCAACTGTTGGACCAGGACTGTCATGGGGACGGCCCCGGCATCGGCGGATCCCCCGCCGCGCCAACGGGTCATGCCCCCGACGGCTCGTCCTGGGCGTGATCCCGGCGACCCGTAGGCCGCGGGAGCTCGCGTGCCCGCGGCGTGCAAGGCCCTGCAGGTACGATGGCCGGCCGCGCGCGGGGTGGGAAAGGCCAACCACACGGCCAGGACCGAAACGACGATGAGGAAGACGGTCATCGCCGCGGCCAGGGCTGGAGGGATTCGCGGCCGGAACCCGGCGTCCGTCCTGCCGGCGGGGCCGCCTGCAGTTCGGAGGGGTCCGCCCCGGCCAACCCGGGATCCAGGCCGAGACGGCGCGCCAGCAGCGGCCAGGCTCCGCCGAAGCGGAGCTCGCGCTGTTGGATCTCCAGTGCGGCGGCGACAACCAGGCCCGAGTCTTGGACCTCCATGATTCCAACGCTCGCCACTTGGCGGCCCGATTCAGTCCGCTCGACGTGCACGACGACGTCGATGGCGCTGGCGACCTGCAGCCGTACAGCGTCCTGGCCCATGCCGGCGAGCGCGCCGAGGGCCGCCAGCCGGGCAGGCACAGCCGCCGCCTCATTCGCGTGGATGGTCCCGCCGCCTCCGGTGTGTCCGGTGTTCATCGCCGAGAGCAGCTCGCGGACCTCGGCGCCGCGGCATTCGCCCACCACCAGCCGGTCCGGCCGCATCCTGAGGGCCTGGCGGACCAGTTCGCCCAAGTCGACGGCACCACCGCCTTCCAGGTTTCCGTGCCGGGATTCCAGCGAGACGACGTGCGGGTGGACGGGATTCAATTCTGCGGCGTCCTCAATCAGGACGAGTCTCTCCCCGGGGTGGCACAATCCCAGCAGCGTCGCCAGTAACGTGGTCTTCCCCGAACCGGTGGCCCCGCTGATGAGGAAGCTCAGCCTGGCCGCCACCATGCGTTCGAGTACTGACTGGACCAGGCTCCCGGGCGTCCCGGCCCCGAACATGCCGGCGCGCTTCAGCTCTGGCATGGAGAAGACCGTGGCCCGGCGGATCCGCACGCTCAGGAGTGTCCCGGCCGTGGAAATGGGCGGCAGCACCGCGTGCACCCGGTAGCCGCCGTCGAGCCGGACATCGACGCATGGCGAACCGTCGTCCAGGCGGCGGCCACCGGCTGCCACCAGCCTCGCGGCAAGGGCGCGGATCTGCGGTTCCCCGGAGAAGACGACCGGCACCTTTTCCAGACCGCTGCCGCGGTCCAACCAGACCGAGTCCGGCCCGTTGACAAAGATGTCTGTCACGGCGGGATCGCGGGTGAGTGGTTGCAGGGGGCCCAGGCCGTTCAATTCCGCGCTGATGCTCTCCACTGCGGCCAGGGCGCCGGCCGTGCCGAGCAACCGCCCGCTCGCCTGGACCGCAGCCGCGACCCTTGAGGGGGTCACCGGGGAGGCATCGGCCATGACGGACTCGCGCACGGACTCCAGCAGCGTCTGGTCGAGAAATCCCTGCGAGCGGCGGCGACCCGGTGCCCGCCGGGCCGGACGTTCCGGTCCGGCCGGTTCTGCGGCCGCGTGGGCACTCATGAGTCGCCTCCGCCGTTCAGCTCAAGGAGTCCGGCCGCGAACCGGCGGACGGCGCGGTGCCGGCCGGTTTCGAGAAGGCGGCCGAGTTCCGTTGCCCCGGCCAGATCCCTGATGTCCGGCATGATGCCCTGAAGGACAAGCCCCACGGAGCCGGCGATCAGCGGCGCATCCAAAGCGGCGCCGCGACTGGCCCGGACCACGAGCGCAGTGTCCACGGGTGGAAGCTCCTGCAGCAGCCAGGCCGTGGCGACGGCGGCCCGCAGCCGGGCGGGCGCCACGACGATGATCCGGTCGCATTCGCCGGCGAACGCCCGCAAAGCTTCCCGTTCCCGGCCGATATCCAGCACCACCAATTCGCAACCGCGGCGGGCGGCGTCAAGAACCGCGGCCACGGTGGTCGCGTCCACCCCGGCGGCTTTGTCACGGGTTCCCGGCCACGATAGGAAGGAGAATCCACCGGCGATCGGCAGCGACTCCTCCAGCTGGGCGGGGTCGATACTGCCGCTCACCCCGGCCAGATCCGGCCAGCGGAGCCCGTGGGTTTCCTCGGCGGCCAGCGCCAGTTCCAGGCCCCCGCCCCGGGGGTCGCCGTCGATCAGCAGCACCCGGATCCCGGCCCCGGCGGCGGCCTGCGCGATCCAGATGGCGGCGGTCGTGGCCCCGGCACCGCCGCAGCCGCCGGTGAGACCCAGCACCAGTCCGCCGGCTTCCGGGGCGCGGGACCGGCTCAGGTATTCCGCCAGCCAGGCGGCCGCGTCCGGCAACACCGCGACGCGTTCGGCCCCGACGGCGGCGGCCAGATGCCATAACCCTTCCCCGTCACCTTCGAGGCCGATCATCACAGCCGGGGGCCTCCGCCGGGGCGGCAACCCGCGGATGTCGCTGCCCACCAGCACGGCGGCCGCGGCGTCCCAGAACGGCGCGGCCTCGGCAACGTCCTGCACCGTCCGCAGCTGGCCCCCGGCTGCTGCGACGATGCGTTCCACCTCGCCGCGCAGCACATCGGCGCCGGTTACGAGCAGGATTTCCGCGGAATCCCCGGGGGTCCAGGGCTCATGCGCCCGCGGCGGCGGTGGCGGTGAGCCTGGACCACGGTGCTGGTGCCTGTTCATGCTGCCACTGTGCCCGGGCCGGGACCGCAGCGGAACCGCCGTCGTGGGCTATGTGGACAACTCCGGCGTCTTTCCTGCACCGCGGCCGGCGACCGAGCACGGACCACGTCCCGGAGCAGGGCAGAATTGACCCTATGTATCTGCTGCTCGCTGCCCACGCCGACGGCGCGGCACTGCAGCACCTCACGGCCGATGGCGCCCCCGAACCCTCCGATCCGGAACCCCGCGTGGTCAGGCCCGGCGCCCTCGCCGGAATTGTGCGCGAACTTGAGGAGCGGCACCCGCGCTGGATCTGGCACCGTACTCAGGACTGGTATCCCGCGTTGCTGCGCGCCGGGGTGGAACTCGAGCGCTGCTACGACCTCACCTTGTGCGGTTCGATCCTGGCCCACTCGGAGTTCACCGCCCACACCGGCTACGCGCAGGCGGCGGAGAAGCTGACCCAGGACGACGAGCTGCACCAGCCACCGCGGGGGCTGCAGCCTCCTGCCCCGCCGCCGGAACAAGGGGCCCTGTTTGATGCCCCGGCCTCCGGCCAGCGTCCCGGCCAATCCCTTGAGGCTCTCCGGGCTGAGTACGCCGCGCAGCAGGAGGCCCTTCGCCAGGCGGGACCTGCGCCCGGAACCGCCTCCGGCACGGTCATCGTCCCTGACGCCGGCCGGCGCCAACGGCTCCAGCTGCTGCTCGCGGCGGAATCCGCCGGAGCCATGATCGCCGCCGAAATGCAGCACACCGGCGTCCCGTGGCGGGAGGAACTCCACGAGCAGATTCTCGCGGAACACCTCGGACCCCGCCCGGCTCCCGGTCAGCGTCCGGCCAAACTCGAATCGCTCACGGCCGAACTAAGGCTGCTGCTGAAGTCGCCCGCGCTGAACCCGGACTCCCCGCAGGAGCTCATGCGCGCCCTGCACCGCAACGGCATCGAAGTGAAAACCACCCGCCAATGGGAGCTGAAAGAATCCAGCCACCCCGTGATCGTGCCGCTGCTGGCCTACAAGAAACTGGCCCGTCTTCACGCGGCCAACGGCTGGGCGTGGCTTGATACCTGGGTGAAGCACGGCAGGTTCCAGCCTGAGTACGTGGTGGGCGGCGTGGTCTCGGGCCGGTGGGCGTCGCGGGGCGGCGGGGCGCTGCAAATCCCGCGCCAGGTCCGCGGCGCGGTCCACGCCGATCCCGGCCACAAACTGATCGTTGCCGACGCCTCGCAACTGGAACCGCGCGTGCTCGTGGCGCTGGCCCAGGATTCCAAAATGGCCGAAGCCGCCCGGGACAAGGACCTCTATGCCGGCATTGCCGCCCAAGGCTTCGGCGGCGACCGGGCGAAGGCGAAGGTGGCCCTCCTTGGGGCCATCTACGGGGCGACCACGGGCGAGTCCGGCCGGCTGATGCCCCAGCTGGCCCGCACCTACCCCCGCGCCGTGGGCTTCGTCGAGCAGGCTGCCCGCGACGGCGAAGCCGGCAGGACCGTGACTTCGCGCCTGGGCCGGAGCAGCCCGCCGCCGTCGGAGCGCTGGCTGCAGAGCCAGCACTCCACGACCGCGGAAGAACAGCGCCGGGCGGACTCGATCGCACGCTCTCGCGGCCGCTTCACCCGAAACTTTGTGGTCCAGGGCTCGGCCGCCGACTGGGCGGCATGCTGGCTCGCGGAACTGCGACGCCGGCTTCGCGCCATACGGGCGGAAGGCGCAGCTGCCGGCGAACTGGTGTTCTTCCTCCACGACGAGGTGATGGTGCACTGCCCCGAAAGTGCGGTCGCAGATTGCATCAAAGCGATCGAAGACTCCGCAAATGCCGCGAAAGAGCTCTTGTTCGGCCGCATTCCGGTGGAATTTCCGGTCAGCGTGGCCGTCGTCGACTCGTACGACAACGCCAAATGAGTGACCGAAGTCACCGCCTGTAACGTACCCGTCGGTAGCGTTGTGTGTGCTCCGTCACCGGGCTACTCTCGGAAAGGCCGGTGATTTCCCGTACGATCCGCCGGCTATTGCAAAGACGCAAGGATATTGGGGAGGCACAGGTTTGGCTGGCATTTTTGAGATCGCGCAAGCTGGCGACAAGGCTTATTTCTTCAGGTTGACGGCGGCGGATGGCACGGTAGTGGCAGTGTCCCCGCTCTTCAGCTCCATCAAGAGCGCAGCGGCGGGCATCAACGCCGTGCGCGAGAACGCCGCGACCGGCCTGGTTGTGGATCATTCCGGCGCTCACAGGCGGGTCGCCTCCAGCAGGTCGGGAGGACGGGCGATGGCTCCTCTGGCGGGCAGCCCGGTGGCTGCCGGCTAGGCGGCAGCAACCCCGTTGCTGCCCGGCCGGCAGGCCGGCGCCGTGCGGGCTTCACACATCAATTCCGTAGAGCCGCGCGCGGTCCCACGGCACGGCCCAGCCCAGCTGTTCAAAAAGCTGGTTCAGGATCATCCCGGTAAAACCCCACACCACGACGCCGTTGACGGTGAAGGCTGGGCTCTGGAATGTCTGGCCGGCCCGGCTGACCGTGGCCATCACCCGATTGTCCGGGTCCAGCAGGTCCCTGACCGGGACCCGGAACACCTGCGCGGATTCACCGTAGTCGACCACCCGGACCGGCGACTGGGCAGCCCACCAGGCCAGGACCGGTGTGACCAGGAAATTGCCCCGGGGCAGGGCCAGTTCAGGCATCACGCCGAGCACGTCCACCCCCGCAGGGTTCAGCCCAGTCTCCTCCTCCGCCTCGCGGAGGGCCGCGCCCACCACGGACTCACCTGGATCGATGCCGCCGCCGGGAAACGCCACCTGCCCGGGATGGTCCTCCAGCGTTTGGGCCCGCTGCAGCAGCAGCACGTCCAAATCGGCCGGAGCCAGCAACTTCTCGGACACTGCGGGGACATTGTCCAGCGCACCAAAGAGCATGAGCACCGCTGCCCTACGGATCCGCTCGCCGGGTTCGACGGCGAGTTCCCGCCAGCGCGGATCCGGGGCCGGCGCCGTGCCCGCCTCCACCGCGGCAACGAGGTCGACGAGGTCCTGGCGCGCGGTCACGGCTGTTTCCTCTGCGAGTCCATCCGGATTTCCGCGGCGCGGTGCGTCTCGGCCAGCAGCCGGGCCAGCAGTTGCTCCTGGCCCGGGGCGAGTTCGTACTTCAGCAGTTTCTTTGCCTTCTCCGGGTCGGTTTCCCCCATGCCGTAGCTGGGGCACCAATTGGCCACCGCGCAGGCCCCGCACGCCGGCTTCCGGGAATGGCAGACGCGGCGGCCGTGAAAGACGACGCGGTGCGAGAGCATGGTCCAGTCCTTCGGCTCGAACAGCTCCGCGACGTCCGACTCGATCCGGACCGGATCATCCGACTCGGTCCAGCTGAAGCGCCGGGCCAGCCGGCCGAAGTGGGTGTCCACCGTGATGCCCGGAATGCCGAAGGCATTGCCCAGCACGACGTTCGCGGTTTTCCGCCCGACGCCGGGCAGCGTCACCAGGTCCGCGAGCCGGCCCGGCACCTCGCCGTCGTACTCGTCCACCAGCCGGGTGCACAGCGCCAGGAGATTTCTGGCCTTGGCACGAAAGAAGCCGGTGGGCTTGATAATGGCCTCCAGCTCGGCCGGATCCGCCTCCGCCATCCGCCGCGCATCCGGGTAGCGCGCGAACAGCAGGGGCGTGATCTGGTTGACCAGCACGTCCGTGGTCTGCGCGGACAGCACGGTGGCTATCACGAGCTCGAACGGCGTGCGGAAGTCCAGCTCCGCGTGGGCGTAGGGGTACTGCTCCGCGAGTTCCCGGTTGATCCGGCGCGCGCGGCGCTTGAGCGCCAGCATTGACTCCCCCGACGCCCGCGGCGCACCCGGCTTGGCGCTCCCCGGGATCGGGGTGCCGGATTCCGGGCTGCCGGATTCCGTGGTCACGGCGGCGGACTAACCGCGTTCGATGTTGCTGAGGTCCCGCAAAAGGCCGAGCCGGCCGTCGGTGTGCTGGACCAGGAACTCGTTGCCGCGGTCCTCCAGGGCAAGGACCCAGCCGCCGGGTTCAATGACGAACGCCGGGGCACCGGTGCGCACATCGATGGCGGTGCGGGGCTGCGCGACGGCGAACCAGAAGGCCTCGTGAACGGGGTGGACATCGTCCTCCGCGGGCCGGCTGGCGGGATCAACGGTTGCGCCGATGGGTTCCTGCGGCCGGGCCTGTTCCTGCGGCCGGACCTGGGGGTTGACTGTAGTGGGGGCGCTGCCGCCGGTGGCGGCCGGCACGCCGGCGGCCTGGGTCTGTTCCGCGGCGGGAGCCGTCTGTGCAGCGGCACCAGCGGCGGCGGCACCGGCGGCGGCGGCAGCAGGGACGCCGGCGGTCCGGGTCTTGTCCGCGGCGGACGGAGCAGACTCCGGAGCCGGGGCCTGCGTCGGGGCCGTCGATGAATCCGTAGATGCCGGGGCAGCCGGGCCGGCGGCTGGCACAACGCCCGAGATCTGGGTCTCCGGTGCACCGGAGACCGCAGCGCTGGGGGCTGCCGCGGACGCCGCACCCACCGAAGATGCCCCGGCAGGGGTCCCGGCAGGTGTGGTTGCCGCCGGCGTGGCAGCCTGGCTGCCGGTTGCCGGGCGCTTGGCCCAGCCCGCGGCCGCGCCGGAATCGGCCTCGCCGGAAGCGACCGGGCGGGACGCAACCGGGCCGGATGCGGCCGCCAGAGAAGCACCCGCCCCGGCTGCGCCCGCACCCGCAGCGTCCTTGGTCAATTTGGATTCCTTCGGCTGCTTCGGTTGCTTCGGCGCCTTCGGTGCCCGGGGCTTTCGCACCGGGACAACAGCTTCGCGGGCAACCACGTGGGCAGGCGCGTCCTCCCGGCCCAGGAAGTCGCCGGCAAAGAACGGGATCCAGCGGCCCAGCACCGTGGCGGCGAAGAGCCCCAAAGCGCCCAGGAGCGCGATAAGCATGCTCGGCACGAACGCCCCGGCGGCGGCGAGGAAAAAGAAGGCCAGCGTGAACGACGCTACAACGGACGCGAACTGGTCGATCGACAGGGATCCGATCCGGATCTTGGTCGACGGGCTGAGGCGGCGGGCCACGAACAACGCGGTGACAATGAGCGGCAGCACGATGCCCAGGCCTAGGAAGAAGAGGCTGCCCAGGTTCCAGAGGTTGTAGGCGAAGGCAAACATCGGAATCAGTGAGGCGATGAAAAGAAGCAGTGTGGCGCCGAAAACGGTGAGGTCACGGATGGTGAACGGGCCGAGGACGGCTTCGTTCTTCTTCCCGGTCTTCTTGTCCACCGTGAAGCGTGGCGCATCCCCGAACCCGGCGGGCCCCGGCTGCGCCGTTCCACCCTGGTTCTGGGCGGGCGCCCGGAGCTGCCCGTTGTCTTGCTCGTTCATTCCGTATCTCCTTAGCATGGCGGCGCCCTGGACAGCGCCGTCTAACGGCAGGCAAGGACAGGACCGCCAGCGGTCCAGTCGCCTCCATCGGATGTCACAACTTCATCTCAGCCTAGCCAAGTGAATGGCCGATCACTAGCTGACAAGCCGAGGGCGGACGCAGCAGAATTCCCCAGATTTCCGAATCCCGGACCCTTGCCCCGGCCCGCCGTCCGGCGCCGGGGACAGACCACTCGGCGCTTAACGAACACCGCTCACGGAGCTGTTTGTGACGGGGCGCACGTTTGGTCGGATCCAAGTATTAGTGTTGATTCCAGACAGCGCTGGCGGCTCTGCCGCCGTCTGCCGCCGCCCGACGTCGCGCAAGCGGCCCGGCGCGACGGTGACGGGCACGGCCGCGCAGCCCGGATCGATGAATGATGAGGTTCACCATGTCCCAGCAGACACCCGGCTCCATSGTCACGCAGATGACCCAGGGCGATGCCTTCGAAAACCTGTCGCAGGAGAACCGCCGTTTCGCGCCGTCCGCCGAGTTCGCCGCGAACGCAGTGGTCACCGCCGCCGATTACGCSGAGGCCGACGCCGACCGTCCCGCGTTCTGGGCGAAGCAGGCCCGGGAGCTGCTGAGCTGGTCCAGGGACTTCACCCAGGCGCTGGACTGGTCCGAYCCGCCGTTCGCGAAGTGGTTCGTCGGCGGCGAGGTCAACGCGGCCTACAACGCCCTGGACCGGCACGTCGAGGCCGGCAACGGGGACCGGGTGGCCATCTACTTCGAGGGCGAGCCCGGCGACACCCGCACCTACACCTACGCGCAGCTGACCGAGGAGGTGAAGAAGGCCGCGAACGCGTTCGAGTCCCTSGGCGTGGCCAAGGGCGACCGGGTGGCCGTGTACCTGCCCATGATTCCCGAGGCCGTCATCACCCTGCTGGCCTGCGCCCGGATCGGCGCGATCCACTCCGTGGTCTTCGGCGGCTTCTCCGCCGAAGCCCTGCGCTCCCGGATCGACGACGCCGAGGCCAAGCTCGTGGTCACGGCCGACGGCACGTACCGCCGCGGCAAGCCCAGCGCGCTGAAGCCGGCCGTCGACGACGCGTTGTCCCACGAGGGTGACGGCACCGGACACACCGTGCGGAACGTCGTGGTGGTCAAGCGCAACGGSSMGGMYGTGGACTGGCACGAGGGCCGGGACCACTGGTGGGCCGACACCGTCGGCGCCGCGTCCGCCGAGCACACCGCCGTCGGGCACGACTCCGAACATCCGCTCTTCATCCTCTACACCTCCGGCACGACGGGCAAGCCCAAGGGCATCCTGCACACSACCGGCGGCTACCTCACCCAGGGCGCCTACACGCACAAGGCGGTCTTTGACCTCCACCCGGAGACCGACGTCTACTGGTGCACCGCCGACGTCGGCTGGATCACCGGGCACTCCTATGTCGCCTATGCCCCGCTGATCAACGGCGCCACCCAGGTCATGTATGAGGGCACCCCGGAYTCCCCGCACCAGGGCCGCTGGTGGGAAATCGTGGAGAAGTACAAGGTCTCMATCCTCTACACCGCCCCCACCGCGATCCGCACCTTCATGAAGTGGGGCAAGGACATCCCGGCCAAGTCCGACCTCTCCTCGATCCGKGTCCTCGGTTCCGTCGGCGAACCCATCAACCCCGAAGCCTGGATGTGGTACCGCGAGGTCATCGGCGGCAACGCCGGCAARAACGGCGAACGCAAGGAGCAGCCCGCGCCGATCGTGGACACCTGGTGGCAGACCGAGACCGGGGCGCAGATGATCGCCCCGCTGCCCGGCGTCACGGCCACCAAGCCCGGCTCGGCCCAGGTCCCGCTGCCGGGCATCGCCGTGGACGTCGTGGACGARSYCGGCGAATCCGTACCCAACGGCCACGGCGGCTTCCTCGTGATCCGCGAACCCTGGCCTGCCATGCTGCGCGGGATCTGGGGCGACCCGGAGCGGTTCAAGGAAACGTACTGGTCCCGCTTCGAGACCATGTACTTCGCCGGCGACGGCGCCAAGAAGGACGAGGACGGCGAYWTCTGGCTGCTGGGCCGCGTSGATGACGTGATGAATATTTCCGGCCACCGCCTCTCCACCGCCGAAATCGARTCCGCCCTCGTCTCCCACCCCGCGGTGGCGGAAGCCGCCGTCGTCGGAGCCGCGGACGAGACCACCGGCCAGGCCGTCGTCGCCTTCGTGATCCTCCGCGCCGACGCCACGGACWCCGGCGACGCGACCGTCCAGGAGCTCCGCAACCATGTGGGGAAGGAAATCGGCCCGATCGCCAAGCCCAAGATCATCCTCGTGGTCCCGGAACTGCCCAAAACCCGGTCCGGCAAAATCATGCGCCGCCTGCTCAAGGACGTCGCCGAAGGCCGCGAAGTTGGCGACGCGACCACCCTGGCAGACAACACGGTCATGACCCAGATCGCCCAGTCACTGAAGAAATGAGTCAGTAGACCGGGCCATCCCCGCGCAAATACGACGGCGGCGCCCCCCCACTTTGGTGGGCGGCGCCGTCGTCGTCGTCAGTGCTAGCGTCCGCTCACGACGGAGGTCTGAACGGGATGTTCCAGGCTCCGTATCACCCTGTTTGTGACGTCGTCGATCCCGCCCAAGCCGTCAACTTGGGCCAGTATGCCGCGCTCGGCATACTTCGCCACCACAGCTTCCGTCTGCCCGTGGTACAGGTCCAGCCGGTGGCGGATCACGGCCTCGTTGTCGTCGCTCCGCCCGGTTTCCTTGGCACGGTGCAGGAGACGGGAGACCAGTTCCTCGTCGTCGGCAGACAACTGCAGGACGACGTCAAGAACCTGGTCTACGGACGCCAGAATGTCGTCCAGCTCGTCAACCTGGCATGTGGTGCGCGGGTAGCCGTCCAGCAGGAAGCCTGACGTGGCGTCTTCCTGCAGCAGTCTGTCCCGCACCATCTTGTTGGTCACGCTGTCCGGGACGAAGTCGCCGTTGTCGATGTACTGCTTTGCTTCCAGCCCCAGCGGCGTTCCGCCTTTGACGTTGGCTCGGAAGATGTCGCCGGTAGAGATCGCAACGACGCCGAGGCGCTCGGATATCCGTTCCGCCTGGGTGCCTTTGCCGGATCCGGGCGGGCCAATAATCAACATTCTCGTCATTTGTGAGTCCTTCGTGGTGCCGTCGTTGAAAGGGTGCGTCAAGGGCCCGCCGCTGTAGCGGCGGCCCCTTGAGCGGCTTTAGAAGAAGCCGAGCTTGTTCTCTGAGTGGCTGACCAGCAGGTTCTTGGTCTGCTGGTAGTGGTCCAGCATCATGGCGTGGTTCTCGCGGCCGATGCCGGAGGACTTGTACCCGCCGAACGCGGCACCGGCGGGGTAGGTGTGGTAGTTGTTGACCCACACTCGGCCGGCCTGGATCTCACGGCCGGCGCGGTAGGCGACGTTGCCGTTGCGGGACCAGACGCCGGCGCCGAGGCCGTAGAGGGTGTCGTTGGCGATACTGATGGCGTCGTTGTAGTCGCTGAACCGCGCCACCGACACGACAGGACCGAAGATTTCCTCCTGGAAAATCCGCATTTTGTTGTTGCCCTCGAAGATGGTCGGCTGGACGTAGAAGCCACCGGCCAGGTCTCCGTCGAGCTGTGCCTGGTTCCCGCCGGCGAGGATCCTGGCGCCCTCCTGGAGCCCGATGTCGATGTAGGAGAGGATCTTCTCCATTTGGCCTACAGACGCCTGGGCACCGATCTGGGTGGTGGTGTCCAGCGGGTTGCCCTGGATGATCTGCTGCGTGCGGGCCACGGCGTCGGCCATGAAGGAATCGTAAATGCCGTCCTGGACCAGGGCGCGCGACGGGCTGCTGCAGACTTCGCCCTGGTTGAAGGCATACAGGGTGAAGCCCTCGAGGGCCTTGTCGTAGAAGGCATCGTTGGTGTCGGCGACGTCGTTGAAGAAGATGTTCGGGCTCTTGCCGCCGAGCTCCAGCGTGACCGGAATCAGGTTCTGGCTGGCGTACTGGCTGATCAGCCGGCCGGTGGAGGTTTCGCCGGTGAAGGCGATCTTGCGGATACGCGGGCTGGAGGCCAGCGGCTTGCCGACCTCCGAGCCGAAGCCGTTGACGATGTTCAGCAGGCCGGCGGGCAGCAGGTCCGCGATGAGCTCGGCCAGCACCAGGATGGAGGCCGGGGTATTAGACGCGGGCTTGAGGACGACGGCATTGCCGGCGGCCAGGGCCGGAGCCATTTTCCAGACCGCCATGAGAATGGGGAAGTTCCAGGGAATGATCTGGCCCACGACGCCGAGCGGCTCGTGGAAGTGGTAGGCCGTGGTGTCGTCGTCGAGCTGGGACAGCCTGCCCTCCTGGGCCCGGACGGCGGAGGCGAAGTAGCGGAAGTGGTCCGCCGCGAGCGGGATGTCCGCGTTGAGGGTTTCGCGGATCGGCTTGCCGTTGTCCCAGGATTCGGCGACGGCGAGCATCTCCAGGTTCGCATCGATGCGGTCGGCGATCTTGTTCAGGACGGCGGCGCGCTCGGTGGCCGAGGCCTTGCCCCAGGAGGGAGCGGCTTTATGGGCGGCATCAAGCGCCAGCTCAACGTCGGCGGCTGCGCCTCGGGCCACCTCAGTGAATTGCTTGCCGTTCACCGGGGAGACGTTCTCGATGTACTGGCCGGTAGTAGGAGCCACCCATTCGCCGCCGATCCAGTTCTCGTAGCGGTCCTTAAACTGGACCTTGGATCCTTCTTGGCCGGGCTGGACATAAACAGTCATGGTTACTCCTCATGGGAAACAGACGTCTTCGTCCTGGCCGCAAGCCTAGAACTTCAAAGGTTGCGGCCACGCTGCAACGGGGCCGTCTGCTGCTCCCTGACCTTCCGCTGAGCGGCCTCTGCCAGCCATCGATATGCTCGCTGTGTCGGCACAAATTGACGCCTGCGCATGCGAGGAGGGACCGTGATCCTGTTTCTGATGGTTGTGAGCGGCCTGGCCTGGACCGTGGTCTACGTCGATGCCATCCGGATCGGCTTCAAGGACCGGAGCTACGCGATCCCGGCCGCCGCGCTGGCCCTGAATTTCGCCTGGGAGGCCATCTACGCCACGCGCTCCATCGCGACCGGAATCACCGCCCAGGGGGTCTTCAATATCGCGTGGGGCCTGGCCGACGTCGTGATTGTGTACACCTTCCTGAAGTTCGGCCGCTCCGAGCTGCCGGCCTGGGTGACGCGGCGGCTGTTTATCGGCTGGGCGCTCCTGCTGGGCGTCACGTCCTTCGCGGTACAGCTGCTGTTCGTCGTCCAGTTCGGCTGGGACGACGCGGCCCGCTACGCGGCGTTCCTGCAGAACCTGCTGATGTCCGGGTTGTTCATCGCCATGTTCGCCGCCCGGGCCGGCACCCGCGGCCAGACCCTGCTGATCGCCGTGGCCAAGTGGGTCGGTACCCTCGCGCCTACGATCGCGCTGGGCTGGTACGGCAACTCGCCCCTGATCCTGGGCGTGGGGGTGCTCTGCAGCGTCTTTGACCTGGTCTACATCGGCCTGCTGTGGCGGGCCCGCCAGCCGGGAGCCGCTAGAGGGTGACGACGATCTTGCCCTTGGCATGGCCCTGTTCGAGCGCGGCGAAGGCTCCCCCAATTTCCGCGAACGGGTAGGTGCGGTCCATGACCGGCTGCACGTGGCCGGCGTCGACGAGGGCCGCCAGGGTGCGCAAATCATCCCCGCTGGGGTGCATGAACAGGTAACGGTAGCTGGCTTTCGCCTTGCGGGCGCGGCGGCGGATGCCCATGCTCATCAGCCAGAACGCGGCGGTGATCATCGGCGGCGAGCCGAGGTCTTTCGTCGCGGTGAGCGGCTCGGGAACGCCGGCAATGGATACCACCCTGCCGCCGGGCCGAAGAATGCGGAAGGAATCCCTGAGGGTCACGCCGCCGACCAGGTCCAGGACCGCGTCGAACCCGCGCAGTACCGCGGAGAAGTCATCCCGGTTGTAGTCGATGACGGCGTCCGCCCCCAGGCGGCGCACGAGCGCCTCGCCGCGGGCCGATGCCGTGGTGGTGACCTGGGCGCCGAGATACTTGGCGAGCTGGATGGCGAGTGTTCCCACCCCGCCGGCGCCGCCGGAGATGAAGAGCCGGGTGCCGCGGCCCACGGCAAGTTCATCGCGGAGGGCCTGCAGCGCAGTGAGCCCGGCCAGCGGCAGTCCTGCGGCCTCGGCGAATCCGAGCGACGCCGGCATGGCGGCCACTAATTCCTGCTGCACGCACACCAGCTCGGCGAAGGCTCCAAGCCTGGCCTTGTCCACCCGGGCGTAGACGCGGTCGCCGATGGAAAAGCGGTTGGGCCCGGGTCCGATTGCGTCGACCGTCCCGGCGAGTTCACAGCCGGCAACGATCGGCAGTCGGACATGGCTGATGGGCCGCAGCGCGCCCCGGCGGAACTTGAAGTCCACCGGGTTCAGCCCGGCCGCGGCGACCTTGATCCGGACGTCGCCCGGGCCTGGCTGGGGATCCGGAACATCCCGGAGTTCCATGGCGTCCGGGCCGCCGTAGCGTGTGAGGACGTAGGCGCGCATGCTCAGTCCCGTGCGGACCCGGTATCGCCGGCCGGAGCATCGCCCGGCGCAGCTTCCGCGTCTGCTGCTGCAGCGTCTGCTGCCGTGTCTGCTGCGGGGACGTCATAGGAGAGGAACTCGTAGTCCGTGTCGTCCGCCTCGTCGAGCATGTCGTCGAGTTCGTTCAACAGCCAGGGATTGATCCGGGCCAGGATTTTCCGGGTTTCCTCGACAGGAACGGCGGCGTAGAGCACCGGGCGGGCATCGTCGTAGCGGGTGACCGGGGGCTTGTCCGGCCACTTTTCGGCCAGCGCCTTGACCCGTTCGGGCAGCGAATTGTGCGCGTTGTCGGCAATCTTCACGAGCGTGGCGTCGTGGTCCTCGGCGATGTACCGGATGCCGGCCTGGTAGTCGTCCGGGTTCTCATGCAGGCGCTTCGTGACCCGTTCGATGATGTCCGCGGCACGCTCGGAGACCCCCATGTCCAGCAGCGCCTGCCGCGTCATCGGGGTGTCCTCGGCGATGTCGTGGAGGTACCCGGCGATCCGGATGTCGTCGTCGAAGTCCGCCAGGGCGTCCCCGACGGCGAGCACATGCTCCCGGTATGGCCGCTTGAGCTTGTCCTTCTGGCGGTTGTGGGCCACCTCGGCCAGGACCTTGGCTGTCTCGACAGTGAAGCGGGGCTGGGGGTGTGCGGGCTCGGTCATGAATCCAGCCTACGCGCCGCGGCTGTCCGTCCCTGCCCGCAGGCCGGTTCCCGGATGCGCCCCCTTGTGCGCTCCCGGCACCCCGGGCCACACCCAGGGCTCGCGGGGCAGGGCGGCCGGGTCGAAGGCGGCGAGGACATCGTCGAGGCGGCCCGGCGGGAGGCCAAGGGAGTCCAGCAAAGTGTCCCGGACCTGGTCCGCGCCCACCCCGGCCAACGCCAGGTCGGCGAGCGTGACGGCGCCGTCGCGCTTGGCCAGCCTGGCACCGTCGGCGTTCAGTACCAGCGGCACATGCGCATATTCCGGAACAGGCATATTGAGCAGCGACGCCAAATATGCCTGGCGCGGCGTGGACGGCAGCAGGTCATCGCCGCGGACCACCTGGTCGATGCCCTGCGCGGCGTCGTCCACCACCACGGCCAGGTTGTAGGCCGTCACGCCGTCGTTGCGCCGGAGCACGAAGTCGTCGACCACCCCCGTGTAACTGCCGTGGAGCACGTCCCACACCGTCGCCTCGGCCACGGTGGAGCGGAGCCGGACAGCCGGCGGCCGGGCGGCCCGCTTGGCCTCGCGCTCGGCGCCGCTGAGGTTCCGGCACGTTCCCGGGTAGGCGCCCAGCGGAGCGTGCGGTGCCGAGGGGGCCTCCTGGATTTCGCGGCGGGTACAGAAGCACTCATACGTCAGGCCGGCCGCCGTCAACTCCGCGATCGCCCCGTCATACAGGTGCTCACGCTCCGTCTGGCGCACGACGCCGCCGTCCCAGCTCACGCCGATCGCCGCCAGGTCGCGGAGTTGCTCGGCCTCGGCGCCGGCCCGGGCACGGTCCAGGTCCTCCACCCGCAACAGGAACCGCCGCCCCCCGGACCGGGCGAACAGCCACGCCAGGATGGCCGTCCGGAGGTTGCCCACATGCAGTTCGCCGGAGGGACTGGGGGCGAAGCGGCCAGCTGAGGTCATGTGACTAGCCTATGCGGAGCAGCACAAGAGCCCCTCAGCTACCGATGACTTCGGGAAATCCGACGTCGGTGGCTCAGGGGCTCTTGCCGCGAGTGCGTTGTGCG
Source organism: Arthrobacter sp. P1_B4 (assembly GCF_056406555.1). Lineage (NCBI taxonomy): Bacteria > Bacillati > Actinomycetota > Actinomycetes > Micrococcales > Micrococcaceae > Arthrobacter > Arthrobacter sp. P1_B4. The sequence continues at coordinate 75,755 of NZ_JBFTZW010000007.1, read as the reverse complement.
GAAAGACGATGCGTGAACAAGAGTCAATCAGCGGCTGGTTCCTTGCGGGAGCCTCGTCCGGGGTCCGGGTGGTGTGCCGGGATGTCCGTAGCCTTCGGGATCGTGGCGGTGGCCTCGTCCCCTTGTTGTCACCATTTGAGCAGAAGCCCTACAGTTGATGCAACGGACCGGCCCCAGAGTAGTCAATCTGATCAACCACAGCCCGGGCCGCGAACAGGAAGTAGTCATTTTGCAGGAGCTCGACGCGACGGACCGGCGGATCCTCGCCGCGCTGGACGAAGATCCCCGCGTGCCGGTCATGGTGCTGGCGCAAAAGCTGGGCCTGGCCCGCGGCACCGTCCAGTCCCGCCTGGAGCGGATGTCGGCGTCGGGCGCGCTCCGGCCGAACAGCAGCCGGGTGCTGCCGTCCGCCCTGGGCCGCGGCGTGGCGGCCGCGGTCAGCGCGGAACTGGACCAGAGCCACCTCAACGAGGCAATCGCCGCCCTGCGCAACATCCCGGAAGTGCTCGAATGCCATGCCCCGGCCGGCGATACCGATCTCCTGATCCGGGTGGTGGCCAAGAGCCCGGACGATCTCTACCGCGTGTCCGAGGAAATCCGGCTGTGCCCCGGAATCGTCCGGACCTCAACGAGCATGTTCCTGCGCGAGGTCATTCCCTACCGGACCACGGGACTGCTCGGCGCCTGAGCAGGCGGCCGCGTTTAGACCGGCGGCCCGGCATTGGCCTTCAGGTTCTTCATGACCAGCGTTGACGTCAGGCGCTCGACGCCGGGCAGCGAGGTCAGTTCACTGTCGTAGAAACGCTGGTAGGACGGCAGGTCCTCCGCGATGACCTTGAGCAGGTAGTCCGGCGACCCGAAGAGCCGCTGGGCCTCGACGATGTTGGGATTGCCGGCCACCCGGCTCTCGAAGATCTCCATGGTGGAACGGTCCACCTGGCGCAGGGTCACGAACACGATCGCCTCGAAACCGAGCCCCACCGCGGCCGGATCAATATCCGCCCGGTAGCCCCGGATGATCCCGGCGGCCTCCAGATCCCGCAGCCGGCGATGGCACGGAGCCACGGTCAACCCCACCTTGGCCGCCAGGGCCGTGGCAGTCATCCGGCCGTCCGATTTGAGGTAGCGCAAAATACTTCTGTCAATGGCGTCAATCACGCAATTATCTTACCCAAAAGCGGCGATTCTTCAGTAAATAAGCGAGCACTTCCGGGCCGAATTTGCCTAGAGTTTTTCTTGTACCCGCCACGGGGTGCCGCACTCCTGGAGCCCGCCATGAACCCCCAGCTTTTCCTCGCCTTCCTGGTTGTCGCCGTCGCCCTGGCATGCACCCCCGGCGTCGACTGGGCCTATTCGATCGCGGCCGGGCTCCGGCAGCGCAGCTTCGCGCCCGCCGTCGCCGGTCTTTGCGGGGGCTACGCCCTCCACACGGCGCTGCTGGTGCTGGGCCTGGCGGCACTGCTCGCCGGGATGCCCGGCGTGCTGGGCTGGCTGACCGCGGCGGGCGCCCTCTACCTGCTGTGGCTGGGCTTCAGCACCCTGCGGTCCTGGCGCGGGGCCAGCTTCAGCACCGGCACCGCTGCTCCCGGTGCCGCCACACCCGCGAGCCAGTTCCGGGTTTTCCTCCAGGGCATGGGCATCAGCGGAATCAACCCCAAGGGCCTGCTGTTCTTCGTGGCCCTGGTGCCGCAGTTCGTCAGCCCTGACGCCGCGTGGCCGGTCCCGGTCCAGTCGGGTCTGCTCGGGCTGACCTTCATCCTGCTCGTGGGCGTCATCTACAGCTGTGTGGCACTCCTGGCGCGGAAACTGCTGCAGGCCAGGCCGGGCGCAGCGCGCCAAGTGACGCTGGCCAGCGGGATCATCATGCTGGCCCTGGGCGCCTTGCTGCTCGCCGAGCAGATTGTGCCCGCCCTCAGCGCAGCCATGACGCACGGGTGAGGGCGCGAATCCGCCCTGGGGCTACTTGCGCTGCATGTACCACTCGGTGAAGGACGACGCGCGGCCGTCCGCGGTCAGTTGGATGACCCACAAGTTGTCATAGCTCCGGCTGTTGCCGCGATAGGTCGTCAGGCCCTGCACAAACGCCCGGCCGCCGTCGACCCCCAGCAGCTTCCATTCAAACATCCAGTCATCCGGCTCATCACGCCCGGCAAGCCAGTGCTCCACGATATCGTCCCGGCCCTGCCACGGTTCGGCTTCCTGGGGGCTGGTCGCATAGATGGCGTCTTCGGTAAACAGCGCCCGGATGTCCTCCGGATCGTTCGTCGTCCACGCTGTGATGTAGTGCTGCATCCAGCGCTCCACCGCATCTCTCATGCCTCGTTTGTACTCCGCGCCCCAGGGGCCCGCAAGAGTAGTGGATACGTGGATTTGGCCGCGATCGGGCGTGGAAGCCTGTCAGTCGTCGTCAGCGCGCCCGTATTCGCGGTCCCAGAGTTCGTGCATTTCGGCGTCTTTGCGGATGGCTTTCACGGCCTCCAGCTGTGCAGGTTTGTGGCGCTGCCAGTCCCGGCCGCCGAGGGTTTTGCGGCCCGCCTCGAGGAGGAGCAGGGCGGTGTCCGTCAGCGCGTCGCTGCGGAGGGTGAAGTCAGTCTTCCGGCGCCGCAGGACTTCCTGCAGGGCAGACCGGGATGCGGTGTAGGCGCCGAGCCTGCGCAGCGACCGGGCACGCACCAGCAGCAGGGCCGCGGACAGATCATCCGCGTTCAGCAGGCCCTCGGTCTCTGCCACCACGTCGACGTCGCGTCCCAGCTCGGCCTCCAGCGAACAGCGCGCCAGGGCGAGCGGCAACGACGGCGGCAGGCCGGCCAGCGCCGCCAGCGCCGCCTCCGTCTGGCCGGTCTCGCGCAGGGAATGGGACAGCGCCAGGAACACGGCCTCCTCGGAGAAGAGCACCGGAACCTCAATCCGCTCGGCCACCTCCACCCTGGTGACCACGCCGGCCAGGTATTCGCCGGCGTAGCGGTTGGCGTCCTCGTCGTTCCGCAGTCTCAGGCCGTGCTGCAGGAGTTCGGACGCGCGCAGGTGCCCGCCGTGGGCGTACGCCAGCAGCCCGGCCATGAGATAGCACACCCCTGCCCAGCCGGGGTAGGAACGGGCCAGGGTTATCAGGCGGTCAGGATCGGTGCTGCCGAAGACGGCGGAGTGCACGGCTTTCATCCTCTTGGCGGAGGTCCGGCCCCCTACCCTGCCCAGCCGGGGCACCCCGCCTTCGGCGGCCAGCGTCCCGGGTGCCCGGCCCGCCATGAGTCCGGCCACCGCGCCGCCCACGGTGCCGGCCAGGCCGCGGACGGGTGTCCGTACCACTACCTTGCGGAACGGCGTCAGGTCGCGGGTGTCCGTGTACGGCCTGCGCTGGCCGTCGGGACTTTCGCCGTCAGCAAGCTGGCCAGCGGGAATGCGGCCGTCGGGAATTTGGGGGGCGGATTCGCCCAGTCCGGCGCTCATTCCCCCATGGTAGTAGGCTCCGGCAGGCCGCTGCTAGGCCGCCGAGGCCACCCAGAGGCCGATCACCCAGGTGCTCGCGGCGAGGCACGCGAGGCCGAATTCCACGATCATGCCCAGGCCCGTGGCCTTCAGCGCGGCCCAGCTCGAGGCCACTGCGGTGCCGAACACACGGGTCCGCTGCAGCTCGCTGAGCAGGAGCCCGGCGGCGAAGCCCACAAAGAGCCCCACCACGGGGATGACGAACATGCCGGCCACGCCCAGCACGAGGCCCACCACCACGGAACGGCTCGGGATGCTGTGCTCCTTGAGCTTCCGGCCGGTCAGGACGGTGCTGGCGGCCATGCCGGCCAGAACGAAAAGCATCCCGATCCCGAAGACCACCCAACCGGTGGTCCCGGCGCCGCCCCACAGAGCCCAGGCCAGCAGGCTCGCCCCGATCAGGATGCTGCCGGGCAGAACGGGAATGATCGTCCCGGCAACGCCCACCACGATGGCGAGGCCGCAGAGCACTGTCACGACAATCTCGGGGTTCATCGCACCAGTCTATGGCCGGGCCCGGGGCTGCCGTTGACAGCCCCGGGCCCGGGAATGCCGGCGCCTAACTTCCGGACGGCTCCCCCTACATGACGGAGTAGTGCGAGATGTCCTTGCCCGAGTAGTGCGAGATTGTCACGGACAGCTGGCTGGAATAGAAGTAGTCGATCTGAGCGCCGAGGCCCTGCTTGGCCGAGCCGGCCTTGACGCAGACGGCAATGATCTCCAGACCGTCCGGGGCGGTGATTTCCAGCGACTTGATGCCGTCGGCCACGTCTATTCTGCCGGTGTCCCATTCCGGACAGAGCTGGCCCTCCGGCTCGAGTTTTCCGGATCCCGGACGGAGTGCTGGTGGTTTCCCGCCGAACGACAGCGGCGACGCTCCCCTCAGGGAAGCGCCGCCGTCGTCGTCCGGTGTCGGATGTTTTCTGACGCGGTCCGGTTACTCGGCGGCCACCGCCGCGGCGACTGCCGCGGAGACAGCCGGGGCCACGCGCGGATCCAGCGGGCTGGGCACGATGTAGTCCGCGGAAAGGTCATCCTCGGCCAGTTCCGCGATGGCCCGGGCCGCGGCGAGCTTCATGGCCGGCGTGATCCGGCGGGCGCCGGCGTCGAGGGCGCCGCGGAAGATGCCGGGGAAGGCCAGGACATTGTTGATCTGGTTCGGGAAGTCGCTGCGTCCGGTGGCGACGACGGCCGCGTACTTGCCCGCGACCTCCGGCAGGACTTCCGGGTCCGGGTTCGACAGGGCAAACACGATCGAGCTGTGGTTCATCAGCTTGAGGTGCTCCTCGTCCAGCTTCGAAGAGGAGACCCCGACGAACACGTCGGCGCCGAGCAGCGCCTCCCCCGGGCCGCCTGTCACGCCACGCGGGTTGCTGCGGGCGGCGAGCTGGGCCTTCTTGCTGGCCGGATCGGCGGCGATGTCCGCGCGGTCCTTGTTGATGGTGCCGCGGGAGTCCAGGAGGACGACGTCGCCGATCCCGGCCGTCAGCAGGATTTCGGCGACCGCGATCCCGGCGGCCCCGGCGCCGGAGACCACCACACGCAGGCTGTCGAGGGTCCGGCCGGTCACCTTGGCGGCGTTGGTCAGGGCGGCGAGGACTACGACGGCGGTGCCGTGCTGGTCATCGTGCATGACCGGGCAGTCTAGCGCCTCGATGAGTTTCTCCTCGAGCTCGAAGCAGCGGGGCGCGGCGATGTCCTCAAGGTTGACGGCGCCGAAACTGGGGCGCAGCCGGACAAGAGTCTCGATGATTTCGTCGACGTTCGTGGTGTTGAGGACCAGCGGGATGGAGTCGAGTTCGCCAAAGGCCTTGAACAGCGCGGACTTGCCCTCCATCACGGGCAGCGAGGCGCTGGCGCCGATGTTGCCCAGCCCCAGCACGGCCGTGCCGTCGCTGACCACCACCACGAGGCGCTGGGCCCACGTGAGCGTCTTGGCGAGCTCCGGGTTGGCGTGGATGGCGCGGCTGACCTGGGCGACACCAGGTGTGTAGGCGATGGAGAGGTCGCGCTTGCTGGCAAGCGGGACGGTGCTGGAAATCGACAGCTTGCCGCCCTCGTGGGATGCGAAGATTTCCTCGTCGCTGAGCACGGCTACTGCCTCAGCCGGGGAGGTGGAATCGGCGGGAATGATCGTTTCAGTGGACACGTCGTTGTCTCCTGGGGCTCACCGTGGGCGCACGGCTCATGGAAGCTCAAGCAAGGATGCTCAAGTTGGTCTGGCAGGGGCGGCGGCGACCAGAGGTGGCGGTCGCCGGTGTTTCCCCGAATTGCTGGCGTCAGCCGGCTCCGGTCCAGCAATGGTAAACAGGGCATCGCGCCCGTTACGCCCGCCGGGAGCGTTACCGCCCCGTGGTGAAACGTTTCTCCTCCAGAATATGTGACCCGGATCACACGCGGGAGGGCATATTCCGGGCCGCTGGTCTAGACCAGTTACGCGGCCTGCGGGGCCCGCTGCAGGAGGGAACAGGCCTTCTTCAGGTCCTCCTCCGCTTCGAAGAGGGACAGCCGGCGGCAGCGGACGGCTTGGACCAGGCCCGTAACCGTGAGCAGCAGGACCCGGGCCACTGCCGGGTCGCCGCACGCCGCAGTGACTGCCTTCTCGGCCGTCGCATCGATCTCGCGCAGCAGCCGCGTTGTGTCGTTGTCCTTGACGTAGACCGCCCGGTTGAGGGACTGCTCCACGGCGGGCTGCATCAGGCGCATGTGGAAGATCTCCATCACCACTCCCGCGAGGGCCTGGGCCGCGACCTTGCCGGCCGCCGGCGAGCTCCCCGCGAGCAGTTCGCCCAGTTGCTTGCGGTACAGCGCCAGGACCAGTTGGGTGGCCGACGGGAAGTAGCGGTACAGCGTCCCCAGTGGCACGTCCGCCTTGGCCGCCACCTCGGACAGGACCACGGAGTCCAGGCCTTTGCGGGCAAACCCCGCGGCGACATCAAGGATCCGCACGTAACGGAGCCGCTGCCGGGGCAGAGTGGGTGGAGGGGCCATCGGTGGAAGATCTGAGTGAAAATCAGGCATCAGCAGCGTTCCGGGGGGTCGTTTTTCTCGGCAGCCGGGCGCGATCCGCCCACCGCGCTGCCGCGGCAATTGCCGTCCACTATACGCCACGAATCCGGGGGCCCGGCGAGTAGACCGGGGCGCCGAAGCCCCCTGTACGGAACGCGGCCGGGTCAGTCCACGCCCTTGATCTTCACCACGAACACGGCCCCCAGAAGCCCAATCACGGCGGCCGCCACGTACAGCGCCACATAGCCGCCCCAGAAGGCAACAAAGGGGTAGGCGATCAGCGGGGCGAGCACTTGCGGCAGCGAGTTGGCAATGTTGATGACGCCAAGATCCCTGCCCCGGTTCAGGGCCGTGGGCAGCACCTGGGTAATGAGGGCAAAGTCCACCGCCAGATAGCAGCCGAAGCCGATGCCGAGCACGGACGCGCCGATCAGCGCACCCGGCCAGGTGGGGGCGAAGGCAAGAATGAGGGAGGCTGCGGCGATCACGGCGGATGAGATGATGACCAGCGGCTTCCGGCGGCCCAGGCGGTCGCTCAGCCGGCCGCCGACCACGCTGGTGATGATCACCATGACCGCATACAGGCCCGTGAGGATCAGGACGCCAAACTCGGGCTCGATACCCTGGGTTTCGCGGACGCGGACGGCGTCGTTGAGGAAGAACAGCAGATAGAGGGTGACCATATGGTTGCCGATGTTCACCAGGAGCCGAGTCAGCCAGGCCCAGGCAAAATCCGGATGGCGGGCCGGGGAAATCCAAAAACCCCGCACAAAGCCGCCCAGGCTGAACGGCGGACGGGCCTGCGCAGGCAGCGGAACGTCGTCGTTCTTGAAGTAATAGAGCACGACGCCGGCGAGCAGCGCCACCGCGCAGACAACATACCCCGCGGCGAAGTTTCCGGCGACGGCGGCGGCGATCGCCGCCCCTGCCAGAATTCCCGCTGTCTGGCCCATGGCGGCAAGGCCGCCGACCATGCCGCGCTGGGGTACCGGCACGCGGTCCGGGATGGCCGCCGTGATGGCCGCATAGGCGCCGTTGCAGCCGGCCTGGACGAGGCACCAGAGCAGCGTCATGGCGGCAACGCCCGGGGCGCCCGCCAGCGCGATCAGGGCCGCGGCACCCAGGACGGCACCGAAGAGCACCCACGGCACCCGCCGCCCCCGGCGCGCGGTGGTCCGGTCGCTGAAGGCGCCGAAGAGGGGGTTGGCCACCAGGGACACGGCCGCCCCCGCACCCGTCACGAGGGCGAGGATGGCTTCCTTGTCCGGTTCGCTAAAGGCTGCCGCCTGCTGGCCGAGGAGCACCTGGAGAGGGCCGAAGAATGCCGCGTTGATGCCGACGTTGACCAGCACCACCCCTGCCGTCCAGACAGGCCGGACGCGGCGTTCGGGTTCGGCGAGCGCCGGCGCGGTGGTATCGGACATGCTCATGGCTCCCCCTGGAACTGATGCTCAGGCATATGTATCAGTGCGCAGCCAGACTACCGGGACTCGGCGGATCTGGGCGCAATGTGCGAGTCTCGATCATGAAACACACTGCCAACCCGCTCTGCCATGTCATCCCGTAAACACGCAAGGAGTCACTGTGAACGCTTCCGCCCTGAATACTGCAGACCTTTACGACGAGCGCGGCGGGGAGCTGGAATCCGTGTCGGTGCAGTTCCAGTCCCTGGGCGGGCACACGCATTTCAGCGGACCGGTCCGGACCATTCGCTGCTTTGAGGACAACGCGCTGGTCAAGACCGTGCTGGCCACTCCCGGCCACGGCTCCGTCCTGGTGGTCGACGGCGCCGGTTCCCTCCGCACGGCACTGATGGGGGACATGATCGCGGCGAGCGCCGTCGCGAACGGCTGGGCCGGCGTCGTCATCAACGGTGCCATCCGGGACCGGCTCGCCATCGCGGCGCTGCCGCTCGGGGTCAAGGCACTGGGCAGCAACCCGCGCAAGAGCGCCAAGGACGGCGCCGGGGCAATCGACGTGCCCCTGGAGATCGACGGCGTGGCCATCCGCCCGGGCGTGATGATCTGGTGCGATCCGGACGGGATCCTGGTCGAACGGTAAGGACTTTCTTCTCCCCGAGGTAGTGGCGGGAACAATTCAGCCAGTAACATAGTTACTGAAAGCAACTATCCGCTTAATCCCCCACTTCACCTTGGAGCAGTCATGTCCAAAACCACCTCCGTGCGCGCCGCGGGAGAGGTCCTGACCCACCGTCAGACCATCACCGTCATGGTGGGACTCATGCTCGGCATGTTCCTGTCTTCGCTGGACCAGACAATCGTGTCCACCTCGATCTACACGATCGCCAATGACCTCGACGGCCTCTCCCTGCAGGCCTGGGCCACCACCGCCTACCTCATCACCTCCACGGTGAGCACGCCGCTCTACGGCAAGCTCAGTGACATCTTCGGGCGCCGCCCGCTGTATCTCATCGCCATCGTGATCTTCCTCGCCGGTTCGCTCTATGCCGGCTCGGTCCACTCGATGACCGAACTCGCCATTGCCCGCGGCATCCAGGGCATGGGCGCCGGCGGCCTCCTGGCCCTCGCCCTGACCATCATCGGCGACATCGTGCCGCTCAAGGACCGGGCCAAGTACCAGGGCTACTTCATGTCGGTCTTCGGCATCTCCTCCGTCCTGGGCCCGGTGATCGGCGGCGCCTTCGCGGGCACCGAAACCATCCTCGGGATCGACGGCTGGCGCTGGGTGTTCCTGATCAACATCCCGATCGGTCTCGCGGCCCTCACAGTGGTGTTCATGTACCTGCACCTCCCCGCCAAGCACGTGAAGCAGAAGATCGACTACTGGGGCGCCGCGGCCATCACGCTGGCCATTGTGCCGCTCCTCCTCGTGGCCGAACAGGGCCGCACCTGGGGCTGGAGCTCCGCGAACTCCTACCTCTGCTACGGGCTCGGCGTCGTGGGTATCATCGCGTTCCTGCTTGCCGAACGGCACGCCGCCGACTACGCGCTGATCCCGCTCCGGCTGTTCCAGAACATCACCTTCGGCCTGTCCTCGCTGCTGAACTTCATCATCGGCATCGGCATGTTCGGCGCCATCGCGATGCTGCCCATGTACCTGCAGCTGGTCAAGGGCCTGACCCCCACCGAGGCCGGCCTCATGATGATCACCTTCACCGTGGGCATCCTCACCGGCTCCATCACAGCGGGCCGGACCATCTCGGCCTCGGGCACCTACCGGATCTTCCCGATCCTTGGCACCGCTACGCTGACGGTGGCCGCCGTCGTCATGGGCCTCTCCCTCGGCGTGGACACCCCACTGTGGGTCCCCGGCGCCATCGCCGTGTTCTTTGGCCTGGGACTCGGCTTCTGCATGCAGCCGCTGACGCTGGCCATGCAGGTCTCCGTGCCCTCGAAGGACATGGGCGTGGGCACTTCCTCCGCCGCGTTCTTCCGTTCCATGGGCGGCGCTGTTGGCACTGCCGTGTTCATCTCGATGCTTTTCAGCCTCGCGGCGGACAAGATCGCCACGGGCATGAAGGACGCCGCGCAGAATGCTGATTACCTCAAGGTGCTCAAGGATCCGGCCGTGGCCGCCGACCCGGCCAACGCTCAGCTCTACGACTTCTTCAAGAACGGCGCCAGCAACGACTCGCTGAACGACACCAGCTGGCTGCACACGGCCAACCCGACGCTCACCCGTCCCATCGTCGAGGGCTTCGCGCAGTCGATCGACGCCGTCATGCTCACGGCCGCCGTGCTCACCGGCATCGCCTTCCTGATCACGTTCGCCCTGCCGAACAAGAAGCTCACGGACCCGAAGGCGGTTGCCCGGGAGGGCGCCGTGGCCGCCGCCCACTAGGCGATCCCGAGGTCTGGAACACGACGACGGCCGGCAGTCTTTCTGGACTGCCGGCCGTCGTCGTCTGTCCTCAGCCGCAGCAGCGGCAAAGTGTATGTTTCGTCTCACTTTCCGGTGGTTGTGACAGGGGGCACGCCGGGTCGGGTGCAAGACTGGGTAGTTGCGGCGAAGGCCGTGGACCGCGAACTGCCAAGGGAGCCGTATGACCACCACCCATGACCAGACCGCCGCCAAGATCCCAAAAAGGGTCATTTGGCTGGCCGTAGCGGGCGCCGTCGGCGGCTTCCTCTTCGGCTTTGACTCCTCCGTCGTCAACGGCGCCGTCGACGCGATCAAGGACGAGTTCGCCCTCAGCGAGGCTGTGACCGGCTTCGCCGTCGCCGTGGCCCTCCTCGGCTGCGCGGCAGGGGCCTACCTGGCCGGCAAGATCGCCGACCGCTACGGCCGGATCCCGGCCATGAAGCTGGGCGCGCTGCTGTTCCTCGTCAGCGCCATCGGCACCGGGTTCGCGTTCGGCGTCTGGGACCTGATCTTCTGGCGCCTGGTGGGCGGGCTCGGCATCGGCCTGGCCTCGGTGATCGCGCCGGCCTACATTTCCGAAATTTCCCCCCGCCACGTCCGGGGCCGCCTGGCCTCGCTGCAGCAGCTGGCGATCACCACCGGCATCTTCGCCGCCCTGCTCTCCGACGCCGTGTTCGCGACGTCGGCCGGCGGCGCGGACCAGGCCCTGTGGCTTGGTTTGGAAGCCTGGCGCTGGATGTTCATGGCCGCCGCCGTCCCCGCGGTCGTCTACGGCTGGATCGCCTTCACCCTGCCCGAATCGCCGCGGTTCCTGGTGTTCCAGGGCAAGGACGAGGAGGCCCTCAGGGTCTTCAATTCGATCGCCCCGGACGATGACTCAGACCGCCACCTGCGCGACATCAAGAAGGCCATCGACGAGGACAAGCTCGCCGGCCAGAAGGGATCCCTGCGCGGCAAGGCCCTGGGCCTGCAGCCGGTGGTCTGGATCGGTATCATCCTGTCCGTGCTGCAGCAGTTCGTCGGCATCAACGTGATCTTCTACTACTCCACCACGCTGTGGAAGGCGGTGGGCTTCCAGGAAAAGGATTCGCTCACCATCTCCGTGGCCACCGCCGTCACCAACATCCTGGTCACGCTCGTGGCAATCGCCCTGGTGGACCGGATCGGTCGCCGTCCGATCATGCTGGCCGGCTCCATCGGCATGGCCCTCTCGCTGGGCACCATGGCGCTGGCCTTCGGCTCGGCCACCGGGTCCGGCGACGCGATCTCGCTGCCGGGTGCGTGGGGGCCGGCGGCGCTGGTCGCCGCCAACGTCTTCGTCATCAGCTTCGGCGCCTCCTGGGGCCCGCTGGTGTGGGTACTGCTGGGGGAGATCTTCCCGTCCCGGATCCGCGCCCGGGCCCTGGGCCTGGCCGCGGCCGCGCAGTGGATCGCCAACTTCGCCATCACCCTGAGCTTCCCGGTCATGGCCGCGGCCTCCCTGCCGCTGACGTACGCCATGTACGCGCTGTTCGCGGCGGCGTCTTTCTTCTTCGTCATGTTCAAGGTCCCGGAGACCAACGGCATGTCCCTGGAGCAGGCCGAAACCCTGTTCGTACCCAAGGGATCCGCAAAGGAAGCCGCCAAGGAATCCGCGAAAGAGTCCGCCAGGGCCTGAGCCGGCGCTTCTGTCAGGCCCGCCGCGCCTTCAGCGTTCCGACAAAGAGCGCCCATGCTTCCTCGGAAGCATGGGCGTTCTTTGTCACCTCAGCGGGTTCTGCACAACACCGGGCGTTGCTACACCACGTGCGGCTCGTGCGCCGCCAGGTAGCGGCGTCCGCCGAAGACGACGGCAATGGCGGCCACCATGGCCAGCGCGCCGGCGAAGAAGGGCACCTGCGGACCGAAGTGCTCGCCCAGCTGCGCCGCGGCAAACGGTGCCAGGGCGCCGCCCATCCAGCGCACGAAGTTGTAGCCGGCCGAGGCCACCGGCCGCGGCGAGTCGGACACGCCCATGGCCAACTCCGTGTAGATGGTGTTGTTGATGCCCAGGAGCGCCCCGGAAATGACCACGAGGACGACGACGGCCGGCACCGAGTGCCCGGCGGCCAGGCCCAGTCCCACAAGGTCGAGCATCAGCAGGACCAGGGTGCCGGTGAGGACCCGGACCGCTCCGAAGCGGTTCTGCAGCACGGGGGCGGCAAACACTGAGAAGACCGCGACGGCCACACCCCAGCCGAAGAACACCCCGCCGATCCCGTAGGCGTCCATGCCGAGGATGAACGGCGTGAAGGCGAGGACGGTGAAGAAGCCGTAGTTGTAGAACAGGCCGCTGGCCGCAGTCGTCCGCAGCCCCTTGTGTCCGAGGGCCAGCAGCGGATCCCGGAGCCGGACTTTCCGCTCGGGCAGCGGCGTCTTGGGCAGCAGGGCAATCAGCGCGATGAATGCGGAGGCCATCAGCACAGCCGTGCCGAAGAACGGGGCGCGCCACTGCCAGCCGCCCAGCAGTGCGCCCAGGAGCGGGCCGAGGGAAATGCCCAGGCCGAGCGCGGCCTCGTAAAGGATGATCGCCGTGCCGGCGCCGCCGCTTGCGACGCCGACAATCACGGCCAGCGCCGTGGCCACGAACAGGGCGTTGCCCAGCCCCCAGCCGGCGCGGAAGCCGATGAGCTCAGCCACGCTGCCCGACGTGCCGGACAGGGAGGCGAACACGACGATGACCGCCAGCCCGATCAGGAGCGTCCGCTTCCCGCCGATCCGGGAGGAGACGTAGCCGGTGATCAGCATGGCGACTGCGGTCACCAGGAAATAGCTTGTGAAGAGCAGCGACACCTGGCTCGGCGAGGCGTCCAGGTTCTTGGCGATCGCCGGCAGGATGGGGTCCACCAGCCCGATCCCCATGAAGGCGAACACTGCCGCGAGGGCCGTGGCCCACACTGCCTTGGGCTGTTTGAGCAGTGAGGCCTTCTCGGCCTCGAGGGTTACTTCCGCTGCCGGCAGGGTGTCGGCGGGCTGGCCGTGCATGGGGGCACTCCTAAGTGATTGGAATTGTTGGGTGAAGATCAGGCCAGGAGCGTCGCGTTGATCCTGCCGATAACCGGGAGGGCGGCCGCGAGAGCGGCGCGGTCTTCGTCCGAAAGGGACGAGAGAACGCCCGCCATGACGGTGTTGCGGCGCTCATTGGCGGACGCGACGGCGGCGAGGCCGGCGTCCGTGAGCGTGACCCGGACGGCGCGGGAATCGTCGGGGTCCGGCTCGCGCCGGGCGAGGCCGGCGCGTTCGAGCTTGATGATCTGCTCGGTGGCACTGGGCACCTTGACGCCGAGGTTCCGGGCGATTTCGCCCACCCGCACACCGCCTGCGGCGGTCCCGGCGTCCAACAGCATCTTGAGCATGCTGAGCTGGGCGGCGCTGAGTTCGCCGTCGGCGTCCAAGCGGCGGACGAGGTAGATGCTGTGGCGGAGGGCCTCGCGGAAGTCCTCGGCGAGAGCGAGGAGGCCGGGGTCAGCCGATTCACTGGCGTTCATAGTTAGGTAGCCTAACAGTTAGGCAACCTAATGGTCAACATCCGTCCCTCCCTCACTTTTCGCGTCAAAAACACAGACCCTCCCTCACCAGAAGTGAGGGAGGGTCCGTGTATCGGACAATCATCTGAGGGAGCGTCGCCCAAAAACCCGCGCGATCTGAGGGAGCGTCGTTGGGCTGGAGCGGCTAGACGACCGCTTTGGCCTCCTCGATGAGGGAGGACACGGCGGCAAAGAGCGGGTGGTCCGCCGGCAGGCCAGTGATCTTCTCCGTGGCCTCGTCCGGCGTGGACGCGGAGAGGATTTTCGCCAGCTCCACGGCCTCGGCGTCGGCCGGATCACTGAAGCGCAGGGCCGCGGCGATGGCCCCGAGAAGCGCCTCGGGGACAATTCCGCGTTCGGCCAGCTCGGCAGCGGGACCGATGAAGCGCTCATGCCGGCTGAGTTTGCGCAGCGGGGCACGGCCCACCCGGGTGACGGTGTCCGGCAGGTGCGGGTTCGAGAAGCGGCCCAGGATTTTTTCCACGTACGCCTCCTGCTCGGCCCGGTTGAAGCCGTGCTTGGCCACCAGCAGCTCCTTGGTTTCGTCCAGGACGGCGCGCACATCGGCCGCGACGTCCTGGTCGGCCATGGCCTCGGAAATCTTGCCCAGGCCGGCCTCGAATCCGAAGTAGGCCGCCGCCGCATGCCCCGTGTTGACGGTGAACAGCTTCCGCTCGATATACGGTTCCAGATCGTCCACGAACGTCGCGCCCGGGACCACCGGCTCGTTCCCGGCGAACGGGGTACGGTCGATCACCCACTCATAGAACGTCTCCACCGTGACGTCCAGGCCCTGCCCGGCCTCCTGGTTCGGCACAATCCGGTCCACCGCCGTGTTGGCAAACACGGCGGCCGCGTCCAGGGCGCCCGCGGCCGGATCCCACTGGGCAACGACCTCGGATTTCAGGATGTCCGTGGCGTTGATCGCGTTCTCGCACGCCATCACCTGCAGCGGCGCCAGCCCGGCGGCACGGGCAGCAATCCCCTTGGCGATCACGGGCGCCACGAACTTCAGGATGTGCGGCCCCACGGCGGTGGTGACGATGTCCGCCGTCGCGATTTCCGCGACGACGTCGGCCTCCTGGGTGCCGGAGTTCAGCGCCCGGAAGTTGTTGACGGTACGGACTGCGGGGTTCTCTCCCACTTCGTGGACCTCGTAGCTGTCCGCGGCGGCCAGCTCGGTGATGAGGGCGTCCGCGACGTCGGCGAACACCACCTCGTACCCTGCGTCGTGCAGCAGCAGGCCCACGAAGCCGCGCCCGATGTTTCCGGCTCCGAAATGAACAGCCTTCACTAGGAGTTGACCTTTCCGAACAGGGCCAGCACTTCGTCAACCGTGGTGGCCGCCTCGAGCTGGGCCACCTGGGCCTTGTTGGTGAAGACCTTGGCGATTGAGGACAGGATGTGCAGGTGTTCGTTGTTGACGCCGGCCACACCGACGACGAACTTCACTTCCTTGCCGTTCCAGTCGATGCCGTTCGGGTAGCGGATAACGGAGACCGCCGACTTCATGATGTGGTCCTTCGCGGCATTGGTGCCGTGCGGGATGGCCAGGAAGCTGCCCATGTACGTGGAGACCGATTCCTCGCGTTCGTGCATGGCGTCCACGTAGCCGGAGTCGACGGCGCCGCGGTCCAGCAGAAGCTGCCCGGCCTCGTCGATCGCGGCGTCCCGCGTGGTCGCATGGCCGTTGAGGACGACGCTTTCGGCCACCAGGATGCCGGCGGGACCCTCCTCGGCTTCTGCCTCGGCGGCCGCGGGGGCGGTGCCGGCGGCGGCCGCGGCAGGGGCCGCGTCCGTGGTGCCGGCTTCCGTGTTGCTGGCCTCGACCAGTTCCACGATCTCGTCGTACCGCGGGCTGTTCATGAAGTTGTCCACAGAGACATGTACGGCGCTGGCGGTCGCGGGCTTGGCCCGTTCGGTCAGGTCCTGGTGGGTGATGACGACGTCGTACGTGTCGGTCAGGTTGGCGATCGCGGAGTTGGTGACCTTGACGTCCGTGAATCCGGCGGCCTTGATCTTGTTGCGGAGCACCGAGGCGCCCATCGCGCTGGAGCCCATGCCGGCGTCGCAGGCAAAGACGATGTTCTTGATCGGGGTGGCGAGGACGGCGACGCCGCTGGCGCCCACGCCCTCACCGATCAGGGCTGCGGACACCGAGCTCTTCTTGCCCTTCAGGGCCTCCATCCGGTGGGTGGCCTGATCGAGGTCGTCTTCGGCGGGCGCCTTGCTGGCTTTCAGGACCACCGAGGCGATCAGGAAGGACACGGTGGTGGCAAAGAGGACGGAGAGCGTCACGCCGACGTAGCTGTCGCGTGCCGTGGAGGCGTAGACCGCGATGATGCTGCCCGGGGCTGCCGGGGACCGGAGTCCGGCACCGGTGACCACGAGCGTAAAGATGCCGGTCATGCCGCCGCCGATTGCGGCGAAGATCGTCATCGGCTTCATCAGGACGTACGGGAAGTAGATCTCATGGATACCGCCGACGAACTGGATCACGGCTGCGCCCGGCGCGGACGCCTTGGCCAGGCCCTTGCCGAAGAAGGAAAAGGCGAGCAGGATGCCGAAGCCCGGACCGGGGTTGGCTTCAAGCAGGAACAGGATGGACTTGCCCTGCTCGAGCGCCTGCTGCGTGCCCAGCGGGGTGAGGATGCCGTGGTTAACGGCGTTGTTGAGGAACAGGACCTTTGCGGGCTCGATGAAGATGCTAGTGAAGGGCAGCAGGCCGTTGGTGACCAGGAATTCGACCACGGCGCTGGCGCCATTGCTGAAGGCCTTCACGATCGGGCCGACCACCAGCATGCCGACGACCGCCATGGCGGCGGCAACGATGCCTGCCGAGAAGTTGTCGATCAGCATTTCGAAGCCGGGCTTGACGCGGCCTTCCCAGATCTTGTCCAGCTTCATCATGATCCAGGCAGTGAGCGGGCCAAGGATCATGGCGCCGATGAACATGGGGATGTCGGTACCGACGATGACGCCCATGGTGGCCACCGCGCCCACCACGCCGCCGCGCACGCCGTAGACCATCCGGCCGCCGGTGTAGCCGATCAGCAGCGGGAGCATGTACGTGATCATGGGCCCGACAAGCTTGCCGAGCTCCGCATTGGGGAAGAAGCCGGCCGGGATGAAGAGCGCCGTGATGAAGCCCCAGGCGATGAAGGCGCCGATGTTGGGCATGATCATTCCGGACAGGAACGTCCCGAATTTCTGGACGTGTACGCGCATGCTGGTGCGTGGTTTCGCAACTGTCTCTGTTGCCATGTGAGTTCCTAACCGTCGTTCCCGCTGCATTGCAGGATGGTCCGATAATTTCGCCGAGCTAGCTGGTGGAGCTGTTGGAGATTCGGTGGAGCCATTCGAGGAAGAGTTTGAGTTCCGAGCTGGAGAGCTGGTCCGAGTGGGACGCCTGGAGGGCTGCGTTCAATGCGATGGCCGCCACAACCACTGAGGACTTTCCGCTGTCCACAGAACCGTTGTCCCGGGCCTGCTCGGTGGACACCGCAAAGATCATGGCGTCGCGGGTCATGGCGGAGAGCTCGAGGTTCCGCTCCGGCACCTTTTCCGCGATCAGCATGAGGGTCATGCCCACATTGGCCGCCAGGATGGACCTGGCCGCCTCCTTGGGCGGGACGTTGAGCTGGCCGGAGACAGCCGCCTTGTTCAGCATTTCCTCCATGAGGGCCTCGGCATCGGCGACGATGGCCGGGCGGCTCTCAGGGCGGATATTGCCGAACATGACGAGGTACAGTTCCGGCTGTTTCAGCCCGAACTGGACATGGTTGTCCCACATCCTCCGGATGTCCTCCAGAGGCTGGCCAGAGGGCGCGAAGTCCCGTTCGCCCGCGACATATTCGTCGAAACCTGCTGCGACGACGGCGTCGAACAGCCCTTCTTTGTCACCAAAGTGGTGGTAGAGGGTCGGTGCCGTGACACCGGCCAGCTGCGTGATCTGGCGGGTCGAGACTGCGGATCCGCCGGAGTTGGCCAGCAGCTCGGCGGCCGCACGCAGCAGCCGGGCTTTGGGTGGTAGCTGGCCATCGATACTCATAACCGCTACCCTAGCACCTATAGCAACGCTATATGAACTGCATCACATACAATTTTTTCAGGTGCCGTGACCCGCCCGCTGCCGTAGCCGTCAGCCGCAGGCGCAAATGATCAGCAGGGTCGCTGCGGCACCTGGTTTACCGGCTTAGTGGCCACTGGCCTACGACAGAATATGAGGACCTTCAGTGCAGAACTTCCCAGGAGTAGGCGTTAGCCCCGGCCGCATCATCGGCACCGTCCGGCAGATGCCCAAACCGATCAGCGAACCGCCCGCCGGAGAGCAGCTTCCCGCCGGCGTCACGGCGGAGGACGCGACGGCGGCGCTGAAAGCCGCGGCGAAATCCGTCCACGACGAACTGAAGGCCCGCTCCGAGACCGTCTCGGGCGACGGCAAGGCCGTCCTCGAGGCCACGGCCCTCATGGCCACTGACACCATGCTGCTCAAATCCGCCGCCAAGCTGATCGGCCGCGGCACCTCCGGGCAGCGGGCGATCTGGGAAGCCGGCGCCTCGGTCTCGGAAATGCTGCACAACCTGGGCGGCTACATGGCCGAGCGCGCCACGGACGTCCTGGATGTCCGCTCCCGGATCGTGGCGGAACTGCGCGGAGTCCCCGCGCCGGGCATTCCCGTGTCCGCCACCCCGTTCATCCTCATCGCCGAGGACCTGGCCCCGGCCGATACCGCCACCCTGGATCCGGAAAAGGTCCTGGCCCTCGTCACCGCCGGCGGCGGACCGCAGTCCCACACCGCGATCATCGCCCGGTCACTGGGTCTGCCCGCCGTGGTCGCCGCAGTCGGGGTCGACGAACTCGCCGACGGCACCGAGGTGTACGTGGACGGCGCGGCCGGGCTCATCACCGCGAACCCGGACGAGTCCCAGCGCGCGGCCGCAGCTCACTGGGCCGCCACCGCCTCGCTGCTCGCCGCCTTTGACGGGACCGGCACGACGGCGGACGGCCACCTCGTGCCGCTCCTGGCCAACGTCGGCGGCGCCAAGGACGCCGTGGCCGCGGCAGGCCTGAACGCCCAGGGCGTGGGACTGTTCCGGACCGAGTTCTGCTTCCTGGAGCGGGACACCGAACCGACCGTGGAGGAGCAGGCCGCCGCCTACCAGGGCGTCTTCGACGCCTTCCCGGGCAAGAAAGTGGTGCTTCGCACGCTCGACGCCGGCGCGGACAAGCCGCTGCCGTTCCTGACGGACGCCACCGAGCCCAACCCCGCCCTGGGCGTCCGCGGCTACCGGACCGATTTCACCACGCCGGGGGTCCTGGAGCGCCAGCTGCAGGCCATTGCCCTGGCGGAGAAAGCATCCGAGGCCGATGTCTGGGTGATGGCCCCGATGATTTCCACCGCTGAGGAAGCGGCCCGCTTTGCCTCGCTGTGCACTGCGGCAGGGATCAAGACGCCCGGCGTCATGGTGGAGGTCCCGTCGGCGGCGCTGACGGCCGAGGCCATCCTCCGCGAGGTTGGCTTCGCCAGCCTGGGCACCAATGACCTCACCCAGTACGCCATGGCAGCCGACCGCCAGCTCGGCCCGCTGGCCGCCCTGAACACCCCCTGGCAGCCGGCCGTACTGCGGCTCGTGGGCCTGACCGTGGAAGGTTCCGCGGCCGAGGGCCACAACAAGCCGGTGGGCGTGTGCGGTGAGGCCGCGGCGGACCCTGCCCTCGCCGTCGTCCTCACGGGGCTGGGCGTCACCACGCTGTCCATGACGGCGCGTTCCATCGCGGCCGTCGCCGCCGTGCTGAAGACCGTCACCCTGGCTGAAGCGCGGGAGCTGGCCAAGCTGGCCTTGTCCGCGCCGAGCGCTACGGAGGCCCGGGCCTGGGTGCGGGCAAAACTGCCGGTCCTGGAGGACCTTGGGCTGTAGCGGCTGCCGCTAGGATGCACTCATGGCACTGATAGCCCCCCGGGTGACGGCCGGCCTCCCGGCCGAGGATGCGCAGAACCTCAGGTACGCCCTCGACGGCAGCCACGACATTACGGTGTTCGTGGACGGCACCGTCCACCGGCTGCCGCCCGCGGCGCGGGACGCCGTCGTCGATCTGCTGGGCCGCTTCAGCCGCGGCGAGGCCGTGACGGTCAGCAGCGTCGAGGAAATGCTGACGACGTCCCGGGCCGCGGAGCTTGCGGGAATCTCGCACACATATCTGCGGAACATGACCGACCGCGGCGAGATCCCGGTGGAGTACCGCGGAACGCACCGCCGGATCCGGCTGGCCGACATCATGGCGTGGCTCGAAACGCAGAAGAAGAATGGTGCGGGCGCCGGGACGCCGGCCGGCCAGGATGACGAGGCTGCCGGTGCTTCATGAAGCAGTGATAAGGATCAAGCAACGATCCCTGTCCGGCGCGGAAGCACTGATATCCCGCGGGATAAGCTTGGAATGTGGGTAAATTCAGAGGGTGGCACATCGTGGCAGGGATCGCCGCTATGCTGCTCGCTGGCATCTTCGGAACCGCGATGGGCCTGAACAACACCGCCACGTATTTGGCCAGCGGCGTCGCTTTCGTAGCGGTGTCGCTCTGGGTGGACAGCCGGATTTCCCGCCGCCGCAGTGCCGCCGGCATCGCCGGCCCCGGCCAGGACCTTGGCCAGGACGCTGGCCACGATGCGAAGCCGGCCCTCGACGCCGACCCCTCCAAGCGCGAGGGCTAAGCGCGCCGCTAGATTCTGGGCCGGCCAGCCCAGCGCCGCGCCTTGAGCCCGGCATGCAGTTCCAGCCGCACCATTCCCTTCAACGGGTCCACGCCCAGCAGCTGGCGGATCCGGCCGAGCCGGTTGTAGATGCTGCTCCGGTGCAGGTGCAGTTTGGCCGCGACCTCCTGGACCGAGCCGTCGTTGTCGTAGAACAGCTCCAGCACGGGCAGCAGCTCGTGGTTGCGGTCATGGTCCTCGAGGAGGCGGAAATACACGGAACCCGCGTCTGCCCAGGCTCCCGCGCCGCCGCCCGCCGAGGCCAGGAGCTGGTAGACGCCGGTGGCCCGGCAGTCGACGAGCTCGCCCAGCTGGGGATCCACCGCCGCGGCCTGGGCCGCCTGCCGTGACTGCCGGTAGGCCTCGGCCAGTTCCCGCGGCTTGGCGAATCCCTCGGACGTGCCAAGGATGATCCGCCGGACCGTGCGCCCGGAGCGTTTGGCGAGTTCGAGCTGGTAGTGGACCAGCACCTGGGCGTGGTCGGCGCGTCCCGTGGATTCCTTGAAGAGCACCACCGCATGGGTCTCCGTGCCGGCGCTGAACAGTGCGGCGTCTACCCCGATGGTCGCCTGCAGCGCCGCGGAGCGGTGAATAAGCGTGTCGGCGATGGGATCCGAGCCCCCGGCCCAGCCATCCGCGTCCAGGACGGTCACCAGCTGCCATGGCCCCTTGCCTTGGACCTCTTTCCAGCCCGCGACGGCCGCCGCCGCGTTGGCCTCCCCGGCGCACGCGGCAAGGAACTCCTGCTCGCGCCGGCGCCGGAACTCGGACTCCGCCGTGTTGGAATCCAGCAGCAGGGAGGACAGCTGCTCCAGCTCCGGCGCCACGTCCGGCAGCTGGCCCAGGACGGTCGCGGCACTGGGCTCCTCGGCGTCGAGCTGGACCCACAGGTACCCCACCCGGAAGCCCCGCACCAGCAGCGGCACGCACACGCGCCCGAGCATGCCGAGGTCCGCGTTGGCCGGCACGACGACCGGCCGGACCGCCGTCGCGATCCCGTGGGAGAGCTGCCACGCGATGACATCCACGGGGACACGCTTGCTGAGCAGGAAGTTCACCCGGACGCGGTCCGCGTGGGATTGGTTGGAGCTGTAGGCGAGGAGCAGACCGTCAAGGTCCTCGAGGGAGAGGCCGCGGCCCAGTCGCTGCGCCACCTGCTCCACGAGCTGCTCCACGTCCTGCTGCTGCATCCTGCCAGACTACTGCCCCCGCCCGCCGCACTGCGAATGCATCCGGGACGGACACGAGCCGACACCTGACGTCCGCGCCCTCGACAAATGTCTATTCCCGGTTTTGAAAAACCCCGGAATGACGCGGCGGGCGCCCACCGCCCGGTGTCGGCACCTGTCGCGTGCCTCACAGCGGGATTTATTCTGGAAGTACGAATCCCCCGCTCATCCAGGCCCACCAGGCCACCAGCTACTGGAGCTAACAAATGATCATCGGCGTACCCAAAGAGATCAAGAACAACGAGTTCCGCGTCGCCATCACGGCGGCCGGCGTCCATGAATTCCGGACCCACGGCCACGAGGTCCTCGTCGAGCGCGGCGCGGGCCTGGGCTCCGGCATCACGGATGAGGAATACGCGATCGCCGGCGCCGAGATCGTCGCCGAAGCCGACGACGTCTGGGGCCGCGCGGACATGGTGCTGAAGGTCAAGGAACCGGTCAAGGCCGAATACCACCGCTTCCGCAAGGACCTGATCCTCTTCACCTACCTGCACCTGGCCGCCGAACCGGAACTGACCCAGGCCCTGATCAACTCCGGCGTCACCGCCATCGCCTACGAGACCGTCCAGGAGGGCAGGTCCCTGCCGCTGCTGGCACCGATGTCCGAGGTTGCCGGCCGGCTGTCCGTACAGGTCGGCGCCACCTCCCTGATGGCCCCGGCAGGCGGCAAGGGTGTGCTGCTCGGCGGCGTCCCGGGCGTCCGTCCGGCCAAGGTCGTTGTCCTCGGAGCCGGTGTTGCCGGCACGAACGCCGCCGCCATGGCCCTGGGCCTGGGTGCCGACGTCACCATCCTGGACATCAACATCAACCGCCTGCGCGAACTGGACGCCCAGTACCAGGGCCGCCTGAAGACAGTCGCGTCCAACTCCTACGAGATCGAGAAGTCCGTGGTCGACGCCGACCTCGTGATCGGTTCGGTCCTGATCCCCGGCGCCAAGGCCCCGAAGCTCGTCACCAACGAGCTCGTGTCCCGGATGAAGCCCGGCTCCGTGCTGGTGGACATCGCCGTGGACCAGGGCGGCTGCTTCGAGGACACGCACCCCACCACGCACCAGGAACCGACGTACAAGGTCCACAACACGATCTTCTACTGCGTCGCCAACATGCCCGGCGCCGTGCCGAACACCTCCACGTACGCGCTGACCAACGTCACCCTGCGCTACGCCGTCTCGCTGGCGAACCTGGGCGTCAAGGCTGCGTTTGAGCGCGACGCCGCCCTGGCCGCCGGCCTGAACATCGCCGGCGGCAAGGTTGCCCACCGCTCGGTCTCCGAGGCGCACAACCTGCCCCTCGTCGCCGACTGGCACGAGCTGGTCTCCGCGTAGCCGGCACCGTGTAACCAACACATCTCCGCGTAGCGGCACTTCATCGGCTGCTCCGTAACCGCCCTTTTGGACCCCCAGAACGGCAGTTACGGAGCAGTCGATGGCTGTTTAGGCCCGCACCGTGCCGAGAACCTAGGCCAGGGACCGGGCCTGCTCGATCAGCTGCAGCACCTGGAGTGGGCCCGCGGGGTCGACGGGGACCGGCAGCGCCGAGCCGGCGCCGCCGTCGGCGATCTTGGCGGCCAGGATCCGGTAGAACTCCGGATAGGCGCCGCGCTCGGTGGGCAGCCGGTCCAGGTGCCCGTCGCGCCCCAGCAGCCCGGCCCAGTCCGGATCTTCCACGCCGTAGGCGGCATCCAGCGGGCTTCCGCCGGCCAGGATGTACGGCTCCTGCGGGTCCACGCCGTGCTTGGTGAACCCGCCCTCGCTGCCCAGGATGCGGTAGCGCGGGCCCTGCTGGGCGCACAGCATGTTCATCCACAGGTGGCTGGTCACCCCGGAACTGTGCCTCAGGACCACGAAGACGTCGTCGTCCGCCTTAGCTCCGGGCCGCCGGGCCGCCAGTTCCGCGTGCGTGACCGTGGCCGGCCCAAAAAGCTGCACGGCCTGGTCCAGCAGGTGGGTGCCGAGGTCAAACAGCACCCCGCCGCCGTCGTCCGCCGTTGCGGCCGCCTTCCATGCTTTGGGGACGTCGGGCGACCACCGCTCGAAGCGGGACTCAAAGCGGCTCACGGTGCCGAAGGCTCCGGTGTCCATGAGGGCTTTAGCGGTGAGGAAGTCGCCGTCCCAGCGCCGGTTCTGGAACACCGTGAGCACCCGGCCCAGCCGCCCGGCCAGGTCGATGAGCTCCTGCCCCTCGGCGCTGCTGACAGCGAAGGGCTTGTCGACGACGACGTCGAGGCCGGCTTCCAGCGCCGCTTTCGCGAGTGGGTAGTGGGTGGCGGGCGGCGTGCCGAGCACCAGCAGGTCCAGTTCGCCGGCGAGCTCGAGGAGATCGGCCGGGGTGTCGACGATCCTGGCCGCCGGATAGCTGTGTGCGGCGGCAGATCTCCTGCCGGCGTCGGAGGTGGCAATGGCATCGAGCGAATAGGCCGGGTTTGCGGCGATGAACGGGGCGTGGAAGACGCTGCCCGAAAGGCCGAAACCGGCGACGGCGGTGCGGATGGGCCGGGTTGAATCGTTGCTCATGGTGCCAAGGCTACCGGCTGGGCATGCACCGGGCTCCTGTCCGGCAGGGCCTAAACGAACGAGGCCGGTGCCGCCCGGATGGTTCCGGGGGCACCGGCCTCGGCCGTGCTGCTTGTTAGTGCGTGGTGCTTGTCAGAGCTAGCTCTTCTGCCAGCCGACGACGCTCCAGTCCGGGGTCTGGAACAGGGCTGCACCGTAGTTGGCCAGGCCGGTGCGGGCGAAGTAGATCTGCGGGCCGTTCATGATGACGCCCATCGAGAAGTACTTCTCCATGTGCTTCTTCTCGACGTCCATGGCGGCCTTGTTGCGCTGGGCGTCATCCTGGATGGACGCGAGGTCCTTGATGGCCTTGTCCAGTTCGGCGTCGCCAAGTTCGTTCTCGTTGGTCTTGGAATCGTAGAACTGCTTCACGCCGGAGGTGGCGTCGGCGCCTACCGTGTAGCCGCTGATGGTGAGCTGGAAGTCGCGGCTGCCAACCACCTTGCCGAAGTCGGCGTCACCGCGCTGGTCGATGCCAACGTCCATGCCGGCCGCCTGAAGCTGCTTCTGCAGCGTCTGCACGGTGGCGAGGCCGGTGGGGTCGTCACCGAAGTTGGTGATCTTGAACGACGCCGGGACGCCGTCCTTTTCCATGATGCCCTTGGCGTTGGCCTTGTAGCCGGCCTCGGTCAGGACCTTCTTGGCCGCGTCGGCGCCGGTTTCCTTGACCGGGTAGTTGTCCTGGTAGTACTTCGAGAACGGCATCAGCATCATCGAGCCCGAGCTGTTCTCTTCCCAGTTCAGTCCGCCAAAGCGGACGGCGCGGATGGCGGGACGGTCCACGGCGGTGAAGATTGCCTTGCGGACTGCGACGTCGGTGAGCGGGGCCTTGAGGGCGTTGAGGTTCAGGCCGCCGGCGAAGAGGCGCTGACCGCGGCGGACCTCGGAGTTCTTCGTGCCTTCAAGCTGCTTGTACTTCGTCAGCGTGCGGCCGTCGGCCATGTCGATCTCGCCGTTCTTGAAGGCGGCGATCTCGGCGCTGGCCTCCAGCTGGCGGAAGATCACCTTGTCCAGGACCGGCTTCTCGCCCCACCACTTGTCATTCGGCACGAGGGAGACAGTCTTCGCGGCGGAGTCAAACTTGTCGACCTTGAACGGGCCTGCCATCCACTCGGGGTGCAGTTCGCCCGTGAAGCCGGTGTTGAAGATTTCGGGAGTGTTCACGGTCTGCGGGATGAAGCCGCCGAACATGTCGCTGAGCGGGTACACCGGCTGTGTGGTGGTGACAACGACTTCCTTGTCGCTGCTTCCCGCCTTGACGGAGTCGATGAACTCGTAGGCGCCGGAGCTGACGATGTCGATGTCCTTGTTCTGGCCATTGAGCATCTTCCACGTGTTCTCGAACGTGGCGGCGTTGATCGGGGTGCCGTCGTTGTAGGCGGCCTTCGGGTTGATCTTGATGGTGACGGTCTGCTTGCCGTCTTTGACCTCGCTCTTGAAGTCTTCGCAGAAGTTCTTGTTGAGGCTGGCGGTGCCGTCGAAGTCCAGCTTCCAGCAGCCCACGTAGCCGGCCTCGTCGATCGGGTAGTGCAGTTCAGTGTTGTCCGCTGAGTTGCCCGCGTTGGAGAAGCCGTTGAAGTCCGGTCCGATGTTGCCCAGGGGCAGCGTTACGGTACCGCCCTGCTGCAGGTCGGCGGCCTTCTTGGCGTTGACGCTGACCAGCTTGCTCAGGTCGCCGGAGGCATCCTGTGCCTTGGCGCTCTGGGCGGTGGTTGAGGCGCCACCGCTGCCGCAAGCGGTCAGCGCGAGGGCCGCCACGACGGCGGTGAGGCCGCCGATCCTGGTCCGATTTTTCATGTGATCCCCTTCATTTTTTCATGCGAGTGTGATGCGTGGGTTCTCGGGTGGTGTGTGCTGGTCCGGTGATTCAGTGGTTTTCGTGGACAACGAGCATGTCCGCGTCCAGTTCGCCGTCCGGGTAGAAGCAGGCGAACTGCTGGTCGGTGGCGGACGCTTCGAGGGCCGGCTCCAGGGTCAGGCACTTCTCCTGCCTGGCCGGCGGGAGGGCCGCGAACACGGGACAGCGGGTGGCGAAGTTGCAGCCGGCCGGCGCTTCCAGCGGCGAGGGCAGGTCGCCCTGGAGGATGATCCGCTCGCGGGTGCGCTCCAGCTCCGGATCCGGTACCGGGATCGCGGAGAGCAGGGCACGGGTATAGGGGTGGCGGGGGTTGTCGAAGACGGCGTCGACGTCGCCGATCTCCACGATTTTGCCCAGGTACATGACGGCAACGCGGTTGGAGATGTGCCGGACCACGGAGAGGTCATGGGCCACCATGAGGTAGCTGAGGCCGAGTTCGGCACGGAGCTTGTCCAGGAGGTTGATGACGCCGGCCTGCACCGATACGTCGAGGGCGGAGACGGGCTCATCCAGGACCACCAGCCGGGGGTTGACCGCGAGGGCGCGGGCAATGCCGATGCGCTGGCGCTGGCCGCCGGAGAACTGGTTGGGGAACCGGTTGACGTGGTCCGCCTGCAGGCCCACCAGCTCCATGAGCTCCATGATCCGCTTCCGGATGGCAGCCTTGGGCATGCCCAGGTGTTCCATCGGCTCGGCCAGGACCTCGTAGACGGTGAAGCGCGGATCCAGTGCCCCGGTGGGATCCTGGAACACCATCTGCAGTTCCTTGCGCATGGAGCTCTTGGCCTTGGCGTCCGCGGCCTGCTTGTTGCTCAGCCCGCCGATCACCACCTCGCCGTCCTGGTCCTTGTGGAATTCCATGATTTCCAGCAGGGTGGTGGTCTTTCCGCAGCCCGACTCCCCCACGATCGAGAAGCACTCGCCCTCGCGGATATCGAAGCTCAGCCCGTCCACGGCCTTCACCGTGCCGATCCTGCGCTTGATCAGGGCGCCCTTCATCAGCGGAAAGTGCTTCCTGACGTCGCGGAGTTCCAGGACAGTCTTGCGTTCGTGCCGGGGAAGGCTGTCAAAGCGGGATACCGGCACGTCCGGGACGGCGAAGACCGTGTGGACATCGACATCGGCGAGGGCCTCGCTCTTGATGCAAGCGGCCCTGTGCCCGGTGCCGGGCGCCACCGCCCGAAGGTCCGGCTCGCCGTCGAGGCAGGCCTCGCTGGCCAGCGGGCACCGCGGCGCGAACGAACAGCCGGTGGGCGGCTGGGTGAGGTTCGGGGGGATGCCGTCGATCGGCACCAGCGACGATTTTTCCGCGACGTCCACACGCGGGACCGCACCGAGCAGGCCCATCGTGTAGGGCATCCGCGGGCTGTAGTAGATGTCATCGACGCTGCCGGTCTCCACCGGCCTGCCCGCGTACATCACCATGATGTCGTCCGCCATGCCGGCGACCACGCCGAGGTCGTGCGTGATCATGACGACGGCGGCGCCGGTCTCCTCCTGGGCGGCGTGGAGCACCTCGAGGACCTGCGCCTGGATGGTGACGTCCAGCGCCGTCGTCGGCTCATCGGCGATCAGGACCCGCGGGTTGTTGGCGATCGCGATGGCGATCATGACGCGCTGGCGCATGCCGCCGGAGAACTCGTGCGGAAAGGCCTTGAGCCGGTCCTTCGGGCTGGGGATGCCGACCAACCTCAGGAGTTCGACGGCGCGTGCCTCCTTGGCCTGCTTGCTCATGGTCGGGTTGTGGACGGTCAGGGCCTCGATGATCTGGGTGCCGACCGTGTAGACCGGGGTCAGGGAGGACAGCGGGTCCTGGAACACCATGGCGAGGTCGCTGCCGCGGTGGCGGCACATGGCCTTGTCGCTGAGCCCCAGGAGCTCCTTGCCCTGCAGCCGGACGGAACCGGTGATTTCCGCCGTCGGGGGCAGCAGGCCCATGATCGCCATGGACGTGACCGATTTGCCGGAGCCGGACTCGCCCACGATGCCCAGCGTCTTGCCGGGCATCACGTCGAAGTCGACGCCGCGGACCGCGTGCACCACGCCGTTTTCCGTGTTGAAGCGGACGTTGAGGTCCCGGACGGAGAGGACCGCGCTGGCGGGGGCGTGCAGCCCAGCGGCGTGGAGGCGCTCGTCGGTGCCTTGGGCGGTGTCCCGTGCGGTGGTGTTGCTGGTCATTTGATCTTCTTCTGTTTCTTGCCGGTGGCGCTGCCGGTGGCGTTGCTCCTCTTGGCGCGGCCAACGGAGCTGGAGCTGGGGTCGAACGCGTCGCGGAGGCCGTCGTTCATCATGGCGAGCGAGCCGGTCAGCAGGAACATTACGATCAGGGGCGCCCAGAACATCCACGGAAAGGTGGAAACCTGGGAGGTCGACTGGCCGATCAGGACGCCCAGGCTCACGTCGGGGACCTTGATGCCGATGCCGATGAAGGAGAACGCGACCTCGGCGAGGATGGCGCCGGTGACGCCGCGGGTGACTTCCAGGACCAGCAGGGAGCCGATGTTCGGCACGAGGTGGCGCCAGACGATCCGGTGCGGCGGGATGCCCATGTACTGGGAGGCTTTGACGAAGTCACGCTGCATGAGGGAAAGCGACAGGGACCTGATGAGGCGTGCGGTCCCCATCCAGCTGAAGACCAGCAGCACGATGATGAGCAGCAGCCAGCTTGGGACGGTGTTCTTCAGGCCGTTGGCGCCGCCGCTCGTGGCCACCGCGACTACCAGCAGGGCGGGCATCATGATCAGGGCTTCGAGGATGAACAGCATGACCTTGTCCACCTTGCGGCCGAAGAACGCCATGGTGCAGCCGTAGACGGCGGCGATCAGCACCGAGACGAGGCCGACGACGACGCCGATCAGGATGGAGACCCTGGTGCCTTCGACGGTCAGGGCGTAGAGGTCGATCCCGGCCTGGGAGGTGCCCAGCGGGTGCTCCGCGGAGGGCGGCATGCCGATGTTGAAGGGGTCGATGGTCTCCTTGTCCCAGTTGCCGAAGAAGCCGCCGATGAAGGAGAAGAGGGTCAGGGCCAGGAAGATGGCGAGGCCGGCGACGGCTGTCCGGTTGCGCAGGAAGCGCCGCAGGATGATGCGCGACTTGCCGATCACGACCTCGTCGTCGCCGAACTTTCCTTCGTCCAGGACGGCGGCCGGGTCAATCGTGTTGAGGTTGGTCATGATTACTGCACCCGCACTCTCGGGTCTACGAGCGTGGTGGCGAAGTCGGCGAGGATCGCTCCGACCGCGAAGATGACGGAGCCGTAGGCGAGGGTCGCGGTGGCCGCGTTGACGTCCTGCAGGGCGATCGAGTCAATGGACCAGGACCCGACGCCGTGCCAGGCGAAGATTTTCTCGGCGAAGAAGCCGCCGGCGAAGATGGCCGGGATGGTGAACGCAATGCTCTGCGCCACGGGGATGAAGGACACCCGCAGGGCGTGCCGGCTGATGGCCTGGTTGCGGGTCAGGCCCTTGGCCCGCGCCGTCCTGACGAAGTCGGCGTTGACGTTGTCCAGCAGATACTGGCGCTGGGCGATCTGGTACGCGCCCCAGCCCACAATTGTGATGGCGAACGTGGGCACGGCGTAGTGGGCGAGCATGTCGACGAACTGGGCCCAGCCGTCGCCGTCCAGACCCGGGGTGGAGATGCCGGTGACAAAGAAGACCCGCTCCCCGACCGACTCGTTGATGTTGATGGCGCCCAGCTGCACCAGGAAGTAGGCGATCGGTGCGGGGACGATGTACATGAGGTAGCTGTACGAGGTGATGGCCCGGTCCGAGGCCTTGTACTGGCGGGCTGCGGTGAAGACGCCGAGGGCGACGCCGATCACGAGGGTCAGGATGATCGAGGCCAGGAAGAGCCGGGTTGAGATCCAGACCCGGTCGCCGAACTCGGCGTTGATGAAGGCGCCGTTGGGGCTCCGTCCCCAGTCCCAGCGGGTGAGAATGCCGGTGAGCCAGTCGACGTAGCGCTCCCACGGGTTGAGGGTGGGATCGAGCCCCTTGAGCCGGAAGGAATTGACCACCTGCTCGGGCGTGGGCCGCGGAATCCGCTCCTGCTCCAGCAGCGCCGGCTGCAGCGTGCTCACAGCCAGGAGATAGCCGGCGCTGGTGGTCAGGAAGATCATGAAGACATACGTGAGCGCACGTTTGGCGAGATATCGAAGCATGGAGCGGCTAGTTCTGGATCGCCGTTGCCTGAGCAGATCCGCGCGTCACGGCTGCGGCCGCACGGGCGGGCCCGACTGTGCCAGGGACAAGATTATTCACAACGTCGATCCTTCCGTCGTCCCCATCCGGCAGCGGGTTCCGCGGCCGGTTCGGGAGTATGGGCCAGCTGGTTTCCGGCCGCCCGCATGCCTTGCGGCTGAGCCCTTGTGGGCTATGTTGCGGGTCACATTCCAGAGGAAGCTATCACATTAGCCGGGCTCCGCCGGGCTCTCACGGGCCGCGACACGGCGGCTTCGCTACAGATCGTTATGAATAACTCCGTGGAATGGATTTGGCCCACGGAACCGGCTGCGCCGCTAGTGGCCGCACACTACGCGCGTGACAAGCTCCCGCCAGGAGTCCGCAAGGCGCTCCGGCGCAATCCCGTGCACGCCGACGGAATGGAGCAGCAGTTCCGGCTCCAGCGACGCCCCGAGGGCCGACGCCATGACCCACGGGTCCGCCGTCACGCCGGCTTCGCGCAGCAGCATCTCGAGATGACGGCGCCAGAGCACGGCCGGCGGGACATCGAACCTGTTGTAGACCGAGGCGTCGGCGGCCCGCGCCAGCTCCCCGAATTCCAGGATCCAGTCAATGCGGGCGGCGCCCACGGCGATCAGCCGCTCCAGGGGCGGCGCGCCGGGACCTACCGGGGGCGGACCAAACATGAACCGGCCCTGAAATTCGGCCTCGGCGTCGCTAAGGAGCGCCATCATCAGCCCGGCACGGCTGCCGAACCGCCGGAAGACCGTCCCTTTTCCAACTCCGGCGCGCTGCGCCAGCCGGTCCATGGTGAGGGCGTCGACGCTGGATTCCTCAACGATTTCCCGGGCGGCGCAGAGCAGGAGCTCCCTGTTGCGCATCGCGTCGCTGCGCGCTGATTCTGCGGCGGGCGCGGCGGGGCGCCCTGCCCCGGACTGGGCACCGGGACGGATCGGGATGAGGCTCACACCGCTGATTCTAGCGCCCCGGAATATAACCGGACCGCAGTCCGTTTAGCATGGGTGAAGGCCCCCAAAGCCTCACGATCCACCAGCCGCCGGAATCACCCCGCGGCGTGATGCACAGGAGTACACATGTCCAAGAAGACCATCCTCACTCTCGTCGGCAGCCTTCGCGCCGGCTCCACCAACCTGCAGCTGGCCGAGGCCATCGCGCTCAACGCCCCGGAACAGGTGGACGTGGTCATTCACGAGAGCCTGGGCAACATCCCCTTCTACAACGAGGACATCGACGTCGAAGGCCAGGTGCCCGCGGCCGCCGCCGCCCTGCGGGCCGCCGCCAACGAGGCCGACACCATCCTGCTGGTCACGCCGGAGCATAACGGCACCGTCCCGGCATCGCTGAAGAACGCCATCGACTGGCTGTCCCGCCCCTTCGGCGCAGGCGCCCTCTCCGGCAAGCCCACCGCGGTTGTCGGAACCGCCTTTGGCCAGTTCGGCGGCGTATGGGCCCAGGACGAGGCCCGCAAGGCCGTCGGCATCGCCGGCGCCCAGGTCCTCGAAAACGTCAAGCTGGCAGTCCCGGGCTCGATGGTCCGCTTCGCCGAGGTCCATCCCAAGGACGACGCCGAAGTTGTCGAGCAGATCAAGGGCGTGTTCGACGCACTGGCCGAGGCTCCCGCTGCGGAAGCGGCGTAAGCTACCGCACCCCGCACTCCGCGCCAGATACGCCCCGGGCCGCCCGGAGCATCCCGTCGCTTTCAGCCCTGGCATTCTCTGGAAACAATCGTTTCCCCCAAGACAACACGGGTAGTATCCTTGGGTTTGTGACCCACGAAACACTTGATGCCGCCGCAGCAGTACTTCCGGCCGAGGCCATCGACGCAATCGAACGTGCGGCTACGTCCGCCCACCGCCACGAGATCCTGTTCTCGGAGCGCGCAGCAAATATCAAGCAGTCGGCGGTCCGGGATGTCTTCGACATCTCGATGCGCCCCGGCCTCGTCTCCCTCGCCGGGGGCAGCCCCTACCTGCAGTCCCTGCCGCTGGAACGCCTGGGCCAGACCGCCGCGAAGATCATAGCCGAGCAGGGGATGACCGCCCTGCAGTACGGCGGCGGCCAAGGCACTGAAGAGCTCCGCATCCAGATCTGCGAGGTCATGGCGGCAGAGGGGATCCTGGACGCCGACCCCGCGAACATCGTCATCACGGCCGGCTCGCAGTCCGCGCAGGATGTGGCCACCAAGGTTTTCTGCAATCCGGGCGACGTGGTCCTCGTCGAGGACCCCACCTATGTCGGGGCCCTCAACACCTTCGAGGCCTACCAGGTGGAGGTCGAAACGGTGCCGATGGACGGTGACGGCATCATCCCTGATCTGCTGGAGGCAAAGATCGCGGCCCTCCAGACCGCGGGCAAGAACGTCAAGTTCCTCTATACCATTCCCAGCTTCAACAACCCGTCCGGCATCACCCTGTCCGCGGAACGCCGGCAATCCGTGGTGGATATATGCCGTCGCGCGAATATTCTGGTGCTGGAGGACAACCCTTACGGCCTGCTCCGCTTCGACGGCAAGCCGCTCATCCCCCTCCGGGCGGCCAACCCGGATGACGTCATCTACATGGGGTCCTTTTCCAAGATCTTCGCCCCGGGCCTGCGGATCGGCTGGGCCCTGGTCCCGGCCCACCTGCAGCGCAGGTACTACCTGGCGTCGGAGGCCGTCACCCTGTGCCCGCCGACGCTGAACCAGATGCTGGTGTCGGCCTATCTGCGCGACTACGACTGGCGCGGCCAGATCGAGACGTATCGGGGGCTGTACCAGGAACGTTGCGAGGCAATGCTGGCCGCCTTGGCCGAATACATGCCGGAGGGACTGACCTGGACGCGCCCCGAAGGCGGCTTCTTCGTGTGGGTTACGCTGCCCGACGGCGTGGATACTTACCCGCTGCTGAGGAAGGCCATCGACGCCGGCGTCGTCTTCATTCCGGGAGCGGCCTTTACAAACTCGGACGACCCGTCGAACAAGATCCGGCTGGCGTTCAGCGCGGTGCCGCCCGAATCGATCCGCGAGGGTGTGCGTCGGCTCGCGCCGGTCCTGCGGGAAGCCCTGGCCGCCCTGTAGCGTGAACACCGGCAGGATCCACGCGGGGCCTCGACTGGGGCGCGCTGGGGCCAGCTGATCGGCCAGGCACACTAAACAGCATTACTCGTTGAAAGAGGAGCGGTCCATGACCGGAATAATCGTTGTCGGCGTCGACGGCAGTGAAACTGCACTGAGGGCGGCGCACACCGCGCGCGACCTCGCAGTTTCCGTGGGGGCGACACTTCATGTGGTCAGCGCCTTTGACAGCGACAAGACACAGGTCTTCGGCAGCGGCAGTGACCAGTGGATCGTTTCCGACGCCGGCAACGCGGAAACGGTTGCGCGCTCGGTCGCGGAAGGCCTGCGCCGCCCGGACATCACCGTCACGTACGCCGCCGCGCGGGGCAAGCCGGCCGAGGCCCTGATTCGGGAAGCCGAACGGACCAGTGCCTTGATGATCGTGGTCGGAAACCGGCGCATGAGCGGAATCGGCCGGGTCTTGGGGAGCGTTGCGAACAGCGTGGCCCACAACGCCCCCTGTGACGTCTACATCGCCAAAACCGACGCCGACTGAGGCGCTACTGCTTCTTCGGTGCCGCTGCCGGCACGCCGGCTTGGCCGGTGTCTGAGCCTGCAGACCCAAGCATCCGCCGCAGGATTTTTCCTGAGGCGGATTTCGGCACGGCCTCGATGAACTCGACCTGTCGGACTTTCTTGAACGGCGCCACCCGGCCCGCCACGAAGTCCATGACGCCCGCCACGTCCAAGGCATCGCCGTCCGCGCCCGGCTGGCGGACCACGAACGCCTTGGGCACTTCCTGGCCGTCGGCGTCGAGGGAGCCGACCACCGCGGAATCGGCGATGCCGGGGTGGGTGAGGAGCAGCGCCTCCAGTTCCGCCGGGGCGATCTGGTAGCCGTTGTACTTGATCAGTTCCTTGAGCCGGTCCACGACCGTCACCACCCCGTCCGCCCGCACCGTGGCGATGTCCCCGGTGCGCAGGAAGCCGTCCGCGTCCAGGGTGTCCGCGGTTTCCTGCGGCCGGTTGAGGTAGCCGAGCATCACGTTCGGCCCGCGGCACAACAGGTGCCCCGGCGCGCTGGTCCCTTCTGCGGGAACCGGGATCTCCTCCCCCGTGGCCGGGTCCACGAGGCGGCACTGCATGTTCGGCACCGTGTACCCCACGGAACTGACGGGGACCCTGAGCCCATCGCGACTTTGGCGCGGAATGAGGTGCGATACCGGGCTCATCTCGGTCATGCCGTAGCCCTGCAGGACCTGGCAGCCGAGGCGTTCGGCCAGGCGCTTGCCAAGTTCGCCGTCCAGCGGCGCCGCGCCGGAAAGGGTGGTGTGCACCGAGCCGAGGTCGTACTCGGCAACGAGCGGGTGCTTGGACAGCGCCACGGCCACGGGAGGCGCGATGAACAGGTAGCTGCACCGGTGGTCTTGGATGATCCGCAGGAACTCGGGCAGGTCGAACCGGGGCATGGTCACAAGCCTGGCCCGCTGGCGCAGCGCGAGGTTCAGCAGCACGGTCAGCCCGTAGATGTGAAAAAACGGGAGCAGCGCCAGGACCCGGTCTTCGGGGCCGACGTCGAGCAGACCCCTGGCCTGTTCCACGTTGGCGACGAGGTTTCGGTGGCTGAGCATGACCCCCTTCGGCCGGCCGGTGGTGCCGGAAGAGTAGGGCAGCACGGCCACATGCGTGGCGGGATCGAACGAGACGCGGGGTGCCGGTGCGCCCATGGCGAGCAAGTCGGCCAGCGAGGGGTGGCCGTCGGCGCCGTCGAGCACCACGAGCCGTGAGGCAGGGATCCCGGTCCTTTCGGCGGCCTCACGGGCGGCCGGAAGCAGCGCCGATACGGTGAAGAGCCAGTCCGCGCCGGCGTCGGTGAGCTGGGTGGCGATCTCGTCCGCCGTGTACTGGGCGTTGATGGTGGTGACCGTTGCGCCTGCCCGGAGCAGGCCGTGGAAGACGGTGGCAAAGGCGGGGACGTTGGGACACAGGATGGCGGCCACGCCGTGCACGCCCAGGCCCTGGGCGGCGACGGCACCGGCGAGGGCGTCGATCTGCCCGCGCAGCGCCCGGTAGGTGGTCTCCGCACCGCTGGCGCCATCGACGACGGCGACCCGGTCCAGGTCCTCCTCTGCCAGAGCGCCGAAGAGGTAGTCGTAAATGCCGAGGTTGGGAACATCGACGTCGGGGTACGGGCTTGAAAACACGCAACATCTCCTTTGATCCGCTTCCGCCCGGGCTGTCGGCGGCTGGTGCCACTCTAGTGCCGGGCGTAGCCGCGGGACAGGAGGACGCGGACTTGGCTGTGTCCGGTCGTGGTCGTGTTCGGACTTGATGAGGATCACCCTCTGTCGTGGGCAGCCTCACCGCCCAGCGGGCCGCCCGGCGCGGACCGGCTCAGTAAAATGGGAGGTGCCCTGCGATGGTGCGGACGTCCGAGAACCCACCTACCAAGGGAGCCCCATGATCACTCTTCAGCGCCGCCAGCTGGTTGGCCACGACATCCTTCTGGCCCGGCACGGCAACCACATCAGCGCCATGCGCGTGGACCGCGGCGCCGGTCGCGTTGTCGCATTCCTGGACGACGGATCGACGGACAGCGCACCCAACCTGATTGCCCCGGGACTGCGCATGCCCGACACCGTGCGCAGCGTGTTGCGGGAGGACTGGAAGTTCCTGACGGGAATCAGCGCGTGCTGCGCGGGGCTCGCGGGTCTGATGTTTGCCGCCTCGGTCGCCGTCGCCGGCATGAGCGGCGATCCCGCGCTGGTCCAGATCCTGACCGCATACTCCGGAAACTGAGCGGCCCGGGCCACGCTGCCCGCCACTGAGAAACCCCAACACTGACAAACCCCGCCGCTGAAAAGGTTCAGCGGCGGGGTTTTGCGGTTTCATGGCCGGTTTCGCCGGCTAGTCCAGCAGCAAGGCCGGCTCTTCCAGGATGGCGGCGACATCGGCCATGAAGCGGGCCGAAAGGTCGCCGTCCACCACGCGGTGGTCGAAGGAGCCGCCGAGGGTGGTGATCCAGCGCGGAATAACTTCGCCGTCCAGGACCCAGGGCTTTTGCTTGATGGTGCCGAACGCCACGATCGCGACCTCGCCCGGGTTGATGATCGGCGTTCCGGTGTCGATCCCGAGGGCGCCGATGTTGGTCACGGTGAGCGTGCCGCCGCGCATCTGGGCAGGCTGGGTCTTGCCGGCCCGCGCCGTCGTGGCGAGCTCGTTCAGGGCAAGGGCCAACTGCTTGAGCGAGAGGTCCTGGGCGTTCTTGATGTTCGGCACCATCAGCCCGCGGGGCGTGGCGGCCGCGATGCCCAGGTTCATGAAGTGCTTGACGTGGATCTCCGCGGAATCGCTGCCGTCCGGGTTGTCCACCCACGTTGCGTTGACACTCGGGTTTCGCGCCGCCGCCCAAATGACCGCCTTGGCCAGGATCAGCAGCGGGGAGACCTTGATGCCTTCGAAGTCGCGGGAGGCCTTGAGGCGCTTGACGAATTCCATGGTGCGGCTGGCATCGACGTCGACAAAGATGCTGACGTGCGGCGCGGCAAACGCGGATTCGACCATGGCCTTCGCGGTGGCTTTGCGGACTCCCTTGACCGGGATCCGCTCGATCCGCTGGTCCTGCGGGCGGCCGGACTTGCCCCAGAACGAGTCCGCCTTGTCCACCTCGGCGTCCCGCTGGGCCTGGTAGCTCACCAGGTCCTCGCGGGTCACTTCACCGCGGGCGCCGGTAGGCACGACGTCGGCCAGGTTGATCCCGAGGTCCCGGGCGATCTTGCGGACCGGCGGCTTGGCCAGCACCTTGCCGACCAGGCCGCTGATGGCACCGCCGAAGGTGGGGCGCGCCTCGACGGAGCCGGCGGGGCCTGTGGCCGCGTCGGCAGGACTGCTGGCCGCGTCCGGGTTGATCCATATGTCGTGGGCCTCCACCCCCGCCCGCTCCACCATCGGGGCGGCAGCGCCGGTGGCTGGCGCCGCGGACGGGGCTTCGTGGCCGGCGGCCGCAGGAGCGGAAATCCGCCGCCGGCGCTTGACGGCGTCTGCCTTGGGACCGGAGCCCACCAGCGGACCGCCGGCCGGACGCCCGGCTGGTTCGCCGGCGTCGGAGTCATCAGCCGGAAGCGTGCCGTACATGGGCGCGGCGGAAGCCTGTTCCTGGCCGGCAGCCTGCTTCTGGGCCACCGGCGCCGGGGCGGGTGCCGCGGCGGCAGGCGCCGGGGCGTCGACAGCGTCGCTCACGCTGATGATCGGCGTGCCGACATCCACCGTGACTCCCTCGGGCACCAGCAGTTCCGTGACTGTCCCGGCGAACGGTGAGGGCAGTTCCACCAGGGATTTGGCCGTCTCGATCTCGCACAGGACGTCGTTGACGGCCACGGTATCGCCGGCCTTGACCTTCCAGGCGACGATTTCGGCCTCCGTCAGCCCTTCGCCGACGTCGGGAAGGTTGAACTTGTTGAGCGTCATGGGTCCTCGTCAGTACGCCAGGGCGCGGTCGAGCGCCTCAAGGATGCGGTCGATGTCCGGCAGGTAGTCTTCTTCGACCTTGGCCACGGGATAGGGCATGTGGAATCCCCCGACGCGAATGACGGGGGCCTCCAGTGAATGGAACGCCCGCTCGCTGATCCGCGCGGCGATTTCGCCGCCGATGCCGCCGAACGTCGGGGCCTCATGGGCCACGACCAGCCGGCCGGTTTTCCGGACCGAGGCCGTGACGGTGTCGAAGTCGATCGGCGAGATCGAACGGAGATCGATCACCTCGACGCTGTGGCCGTCCTCGGCGGCGGCCTCGGCGGCGGCGAGGGCCACGGGCACCAGCGGGCCGTAGACGACGACGGTCGCGTCGGTGCCCTCGCGGAGCACATGCGCCTTGAAGGGGTCCGCGGACGCGCCCGGGGTCTCGGTGTCGACCTCACCCTTGAGCCAGTAGCGGCGCTTGGGCTCGAAGACGATCACGGGATCCTGGCAGTCGATGGCCTGCTGGATCATCCAGTAGGCATCGTGCGGATTGGAGGGGGTGATGATGCGCAACCCGGCGGTGTGGGCGAACAGTGCCTCCGGCGATTCGGAATGGTGTTCAATGGAGCCGATGCCGCCGCCATACGGGATCCGGATGACGACGGGAACGGTCAGGTTGCCGTTGCTGCGGGAGTGCATCTTGGCCAGCTGGGTGGTGATCTGGTTGAACCCCGGGAACACGAAACCGTCGAACTGGATCTCGCAGACCGGCTGGTAGCCGCGCAGGGAGAGGCCGATCGCGGTCCCGATAATGCCGGATTCGGCCAGCGGGGTATCCACCACGCGGTCGGCGCCGAATTCGGCGATCAGCCCGTCGGTGACCCGGTAGACGCCGCCAAGGGCCCCGATGTCCTCGCCCATCAGCAGCGAGCGGGGGTTGTTGTTCAACGTGGCCCGCAGGCCCTCATTGATGGCTTTCGCAATGGTCATGGTGGTCATCAGCGGGCCGCCCTGTCTGTCTGGACTCTATCTGCCTCATCGGCGGACGCCTCTTCGGCGGACGCCTCATCGGCGAACCCCGCGCTGTATTCCTCGAACCAAGCCAGTTCCTCGGCCACCAGCGGGTGGGCCTCCACATAGGTGTTGGCGAAGGCGGTCCGGATGTCCGGGGTTTCAAGGTCGTGGGTGGTCTTGCGGACATAGGCGGCGAGCTCGTCGCCGTCGGCCTTGACCTGCTCGAAGAAGCTGTCATCCGCGAGGCCCTGGGCCCGGAGATACTTCTCCAGCCGCGCCAGCGGGTCCTTGGCACGCCACAGGCTTTCTTCGGCGGATTCGCGGTATTTGGTGGGGTCATCGGCCGTGGTGTGCGCCCCGACCCGGTAGGTGAACGCCTCGATGAGTACAGGACCATGGCCCTCGCGGGCCCGCTCCAGCGCCCATTCCGTGACGGCGTGGACGGCGATCACATCATTGCCGTCCACCCTGATGCCGGGGAAGCCGTAGCCTTTGGCGCGGTTGGCGAGCGGGATGCGGGTCTGCACGGAGCTTGGCACGGAGATGGCCCAGTGGTTGTTCTGGCAGAAGAAGACCACGGGCGCCTGGTAGGAAGCGGCGAACACCATGGATTCATGGACGTCCCCTTCGGAGCTGGCGCCGTCGCCGAAGTACACCATGACGGCGGCGTTCGGCTCCACGGCCTGTCCCGCTTCCACGCTGGCGACGGCGTTGGCGGCCGCCAGTTTCTGGTCCCGCTGGATGCCCATGGCGTACCCGACGGCGTGCGGGGTCTGGGCGGCCAGGACCAGCGTGTAGAGGTGGAAGTTCGTGTCCTTCGGGTTCCAGCCGCCGTTGGAGACGCCCCGGAACTGGCGCAGCAGCTCGGCCAGGTCCACGTTCCGCGTCAGGGCCACGCCGTRCTCGCGGTAGGTGGGGAAGATGTAGTCCTGCGGCTGGCTCGCCCGTCCGGAGCCGATCTGGGCGGCTTCCTGCCCTGTGAGCGGGACCCACAGGGCCAGCTGGCCCTGCCGCTGCAGGGCGGTGGCTTCCACGTCGAAGCGGCGGATCTTGGCCATATCCGCGTAGAAGCCGCGCAGGGTGTCCGGGTCCAGCTTCTCGGCGTATTTTGAGAAAACCGGGTCCGAGCCCAGGGTGCCGTCCGGGTCCAGCAACTGCACCATCGGCTCGGCCGGGGCACCCAGTTGGGCCTCGGCCTCCGCTTCGAGCTGGTCATCCATCCCGGTTCCGTCGAACTCGGTAGAGGGCAGATGTGTGGCGCCCATACCGTCTCCTTGCTTGCCGCATCCGAATGCGCCGCAATCGCTGGGATATATGCCGGACCAGGAATACATTCCAGGTCCGGCATATATTTTGGCTTACTGGTCCTTACTTTATCCGCACGGGGCGGCCTGAGCGCGCAGTGTTAAGCGCTAGGAACGCCGCGGCGGTTTTGTATAGATCGCACAGAGCTCCAGGAAACGGGTGTTGGCTTCCGTTTCGCCGATGCTGACGCGGACGCCCTCGTTGCCGAAGGCCCGTACGGACAGCGCCCGTTCCGCCGCCAGGGCGGCAAATTCCGCGCTGTTTTCGCCCAGATTGAGCCAGACAAAGTTGCCCTGGGCCTCCGGGACGAACCACCCGAGCTCACGCAGTCCCGCCGCGACCCGGTCCCGTTCGTCCACCAGGCTTTGTACCCTTTCTACAACATCGGCGAAGTGCTCGAGCGACGTGACGGCCGCCGTTTCCGCGATCTGGGACACGGCGAAGGGGGTAGCACTGACGCGCAGGTGCTGCGTCAGTTCGGGCCGGGAGACGCTGTAGCCCACGCGGAGTCCGGCGAGGCCGTGCGCTTTTGAGAAGGTCCGCAGGACGACGACGTTGGGGTACTTGCGGTACATGGCGATGCCGTCCACGGCGTCGCCGGCGCGCACGAATTCCTGGTAGGCCTCGTCAATGACCACCACGACGTCGGCCGGAACGGCGTGGATGAAGCGCTCCGTTTCCTCGGCCGTCAGGATGGGTCCGGTGGGGTTGTTGGGCGTGCACAGCAGGATCATCCGGGTCCGCGCAGTCACCGCGGCGGCCATGGCGTCCAGGTCATGCCGCCCGTCGGATGTCAGCGGGATCCGGACGCTCTCGGCGCCGGCCAGTCCGACGCAGATTGGGTAGGCCTCGAACGAGCGCCAGGCGTAGATGACCTCGTCGGCCTTGCCGTCGTCGTTCTGGCCGGCGAAGGTGGTCAGCAGCTGGTTCAGGGCGCCCAGGCTGCCGGCGCCCGTGACGATGTCCTCGGCGGGCACATCCAGGAAGCGGGCGAGCGCTTCACGCAGCCTGCTGCTGAGCGGATCGGGGTAGCGGTTGAAATCGGTCTGCGCCGCGATGGCCTGCTGCACTGCAGGGATCGGGGGCAACGGGTTCTCGTTGGAGGACAGCTTGTAGCTGGTCAGGCCTTCCACGGGGACGGGGGGTTTTCCGGCCGCGTAGCGGGGGAGGAGGTCTACCACCGGACGGGGCCTGATGCCCCCGGCCGGATTCTCTGATGAAGTCATGCCAACTAGCCTACTTCGGGTCGCTGCCGCAGTTGCGGGAGCTGATTGCTGTCCGTAGGGGATAGCCGTTGCTGACATGGGGAATATGGTCCCTGCCGTCGCCGCCGGGCGTATGACAGCATGGGGCCATGCGCTCAATCATCGTACGAGTCATCATCAACGGGCTGGCCCTTGCAATCGCCTGCTGGATCCTCACCGGGCTGGATATTTCCACCCAGAGTGACGGCACCATCAGCATCATCTTGGGGTACCTGTTCATCGGCCTGATCTTCGGTCTGGTGAATGCCTTCGTCAAGCCTATTGTCAGCCTCCTGTCGCTGCCGATCACTATCCTCACCCTGGGCCTGTTCACCGTGGTCATCAACGCGGCGATGCTCTACCTGACGTCCTGGATCAGCAGCTACACCACTGTGCACTTCACCATCGACTCGTTCTTCTGGACCGCCGTGTTTGCCGCCATCATCATCAGCCTGGTGTCCCTCGTGGCGAGCTTCCTTCCCGCCCTCGATCGCTAGGGGCGCCCGGGCTGCGCTGCGGTCCCGGAGGGGTTGCGGGGGTTGCCCGCGGTGCCGGCCGGGCCTCGCGCCGGAGCGAGAACCGGGTCACCGTCGCCGCCCCGCCAGTCCCCACCACTGCGGCCAGGGCGGCCGTGGAGTCCTGCAGGGTGTTGTCCCGGCTCGCGGAGACGAGCGCGGCCCCGTCGGCGTAATTCTCCAGCCGGTGCCCGGGGCCCAGGCCGAAGTCCTGTGGTGGCGGCACCGCCAGCGGGTTGGTGAGGGTCACGGTCACCCGGTCCCTGGTGTCCGGGTTCGCCAGTCCGTCCGCCCCCGGCACCCAGTCCTGCTCATGTTCCAGGTGCAGGCTGCGGATCCCCGGCGCGGGTCTGATCCCGCCCACCGGGGAGCCCGCGGTCAGCACGAACTTGAGGTCATACTCGGCCAGGACAGCGCGGTCCTTGCTGAGATTCATCGCGTGGATCCCGCCCTGGCTGTAGCCGACGGCCACGAGCTGATCGCCGGCCTCGGCCCCGGCCTGCCGCAGCGCCTCCCTGATGGCCTGCGCCGTCGACGCCGAGTCATAGCCCAGGGCCTCGGCGATTCCGGCAGGGTCGAAGGGGTTGGTGCCTTCCGGCAGGGCGCCCTGCTGGGTTCCGGGGATGATCACCACCCACGCGGGCCGGGATCCGCCGTCGACCTCGATAACCTCGATCCGGC
The DNA here is from genome assembly GCF_056406555.1 of Arthrobacter sp. P1_B4. Taxonomy (NCBI): domain Bacteria; kingdom Bacillati; phylum Actinomycetota; class Actinomycetes; order Micrococcales; family Micrococcaceae; genus Arthrobacter; species Arthrobacter sp. P1_B4. The sequence continues at coordinate 33,025 of NZ_JBFTZW010000007.1, read as the reverse complement.
CGCCCTGCTCTCCCACTGCCCCGGCCCGCCGCAGCAGCCCGGCCGGTGAGAGGTCGACGTCGGCCGTAAACCTCTCCCGGCCCACGATGCTGACGGGGCGGGGCTTGAGGAACACGAGCCCCGGCGCTTCCGAGGCGTCCCGCACCAGGCGGCGGATGTCAGCGGGCCCGGCCAGGGCGCTGGCTACGGCGGCCAGGGGCCAGGGCAGGCCAAGCAGCACGGCGAGATTCCGGGGCGCCATGGCGACCCAGCCTTCAACAGTGCCGCGCACCCCGGGCAGGGCGAAGGGCTCCGGTGCTGCGCCGTACTCGGAGCCGTGCAGTCCCATCCGCAGCAGCAGGGCATTCCGGGCTTCGGCATATTCGTATTCGCGGTGACTGGCGCGGACGTCGTCGCCGATCCGCTGAAGCTGGGACCGGACGCGTCCGACGTCCCGGCCGGCCTCCCCCACAGCAATGATGGCGTTGCTGCCGCTGGTGTAGGAGTCGGACTGATAGGGAAAGAGTGCGCGCCGGACGGTGTCGGCCTCCACCTCAACCATTTGCAGCTGCCGGACCAGCCCGTCCAGTGCCGCGGCACCCGCCAGCAGCTCCTCGAACTGGAAGCTCACCCCGCCGATTCCGCCCCGGATGAGCAGGCTGCCGTCGCGCGGCGGCGCGGAAACCCCGGGGCTGCCGCCGGAGCCCGCCGGACTCGACTCGGCCATCAGGGTCCCATCCGGTCCGCGGGCTGCGCCACGTTCCGGGCGTGCCGGAGCACCACGGCAACAGCATCGAGCAGCGCGTCCCGGCTCCGGTGCAGCGCGGCCGCGTGCAGGGACAAGGCCACACGGTAGGCGCGGCCGGCCGGTGACTGCCACGACTGCAGCTCGAGACGGGCGAGGGCGGCGAGCACCGCATCAGCCTCATCGGCGCACCGCGCAACGCGCGCAGCGAACTGCTGGACTTCATAACTGCGCGACGCGCACTCCAGGGCGTCGGCGGCCGTCACGCCAAGAACCGCCATGTCCTGCACCGCCATGTCCTGCACCGCCATGTCCTGCACTGCCACACTGCCCCCGGGTCCCGGTGGCATGCCGCTGCTGACCGGCCTCATCCCGGCCTCACCCCGGCCTCATCCCAGTGACCTGCCTCATCCAGCTGTCCATGAACCGACGCTAGCGGGCTGGCCCGTGCCCGCTGAAGAGAGCCGCCCGGCTATGTGGACAACGTCCCGGACCGCCAGGCACTGCAAGCCGGCAATGTCATCCGGCAATGTCACAAGGACGGGGGCGCTTAAGGCCCGACGGCACTTCGTGAAAGAATCGCCATATGCCTGAAACTGCCGCCACAGCTGATACCCGCACGCCGTCCGGACGCCTGGCCCTCGCCGCGTCCGACCACCAGATCGCGCTCGGCCCGCTGGATGGCCGCTACCAGTCCGCCGTCGCACCGCTGGTCGACTACCTTTCCGAGGCCGCCCTGAACCGCGACCGCGTGGCTGTTGAGGTCGAGTGGCTGATCCACCTGACCGGCAACAGCGTCCTGCCCGGCGCCGGGCCGCTCACGGCGGAACAACAGGAGCAACTGCGTGCGATCGTCACGGAGTTCGACGCCGCCTCCGTCACCGAACTGGCCGAGATCGAGGCCGTTACGGTCCACGACGTCAAGGCCGTGGAGTACTACATCGGCCGCCGCCTGCCCGGCATCGGAATCGACCGGCTGACCGCCATGGTGCACTTTGGCTGCACCTCGGAAGACATCAACAACCTCTCCTACGCCCTGGGCATCAAGGGGGCCGTGGAGGATGTGTGGCTGCCTGCGGCCCGCGCCCTCGTCGGCCAGATCAGCGCCATGGCCGGGGACAACCGCGCCGTGCCGATGCTCTCCCGCACCCACGGCCAGCCCGCCACGCCCACCACGCTGGGCAAGGAACTGGCCGTCATCGCGCACCGGCTCAACCGGCAGCTGGACCGGATCGCCCGCACCGAATACCTCGGCAAGATCAACGGCGCCACCGGCACCTACGCCGCCCACGTCGCCTCCGTCCCGGGCGCCGACTGGGAGCAGGTCGCCAAGGGCTTCGTCGAAGGCCTCGGCCTGACCTGGAACCCGCTGACCACCCAGATCGAAAGCCACGACTGGCAGGCCGAACTCTATGCCGACGTCGCGCGTTTCAACCGCATCCTGCACAACGTCTGCACCGACATCTGGAGCTACATCTCGATCGGGTACTTCGTGCAGATCCCGGTGGCAGGCGCCACGGGCTCCTCAACCATGCCGCACAAGGTGAACCCGATCCGTTTCGAAAACGCCGAGGCCAACCTTGAGATCTCCTCCGGCCTGCTGGACGTCCTCGGCTCCACCCTGGTCACCTCCCGCTGGCAGCGCGATCTCACCGACTCCTCCTCGCAGCGCAACATCGGTGTGGCGTTCGGCCACTCGCTGCTCGCCATCTCGAACGTTGCCAAGGGCCTGGACCGGCTCAAGGTTGCCGAGGACGTGCTGGCCGCGGACCTTGACACCAACTGGGAAGTCCTCGGCGAGGCCATCCAGATGGTTATGCGCGCCGAGGCCATCGCCGGCGTCGACGGCATGGAAAACCCGTACGAACGGCTCAAGGACCTGACCCGCGGACAGCGCGTGGATGCCGCCCGGATGCAGGAATTCGTCCAGAGCCTCGGCTTGTCCGCCGACGCTGAAGCCCGCCTGCTGGCGCTGACCCCGGGCAAGTACACGGGCATCGCGGACCAGCTGGTGGACCACCTCAAATGAGGCTTCTGCTCATCCGGCACGGCCAGACGCCCGGCAATGTGCTGGGCCAGCTGGACACGGCGCACCCGGGGCCCGGGCTGACCGAACTCGGCGAGCGTCAGGCCGAGACGTTGTCCCGCGCCTTGGCGAACGAGCGGATCCTGGCCCTGTACGCCTCCACCCTGGTTCGGACGCAGATCACAGCGGCACCGCTCGCCCGGGTGCACGGGCTTGAAACCGAGGTGCTGGAGGGCCTTCACGAGATCGAGGCCGGGTCGCTGGAAAAGCGCACGGACCACGAATCGCACAAGCGGTACATCGGCACCATTTTTTCGTGGGCGGACGGCGAGCTGGACCGCCGGATGCCTGCCGGTCCCAGCGGCCGGGACTTCTTTGAGCGCTACGACGCCGCGATCGCCAAAATAGCGGCACGGACAAACGGGGCGGGGGGCTCAGGATCCGTGGCCGTGGTCAGCCACGGCGCAGCCATCCGGGTGTGGGCCGGCCTGCGGGCGGACAACATCGAACCGGACTTTGCCATCAGGCACGTGCTGGACAACACCGGAATCGTGGCGCTGGAAGGCGATCCCGCCAACGGCTGGGAACTCATCCACTGGGACGACAGTCCCGTGGGCGGACTGGCACTGGCGGATCCGACGGCGGAGGATCCCACCGGCCGTCCGGCGTAGCGGGCCCGTCCGTCCCCGGCGGGCGTACAGGCCGTCCCGGCGGGGCGTACCGGGTCTGGACTCCTCACGGGAACGCGGCGATGATGAAAACAGGCGTGGGGACAGGATGGTCGGCCGCGGCATGCGGTTGAGCCCGCGCAGTGGAGGCGCAGGGGCATGTCACGCAAATCGGTACACCGGGGGCATGCGCCCGGCCGCGTTTTCCCCGGCTTCGATGAACAGTTCCTCGCGGCGTACTACGAGCACGCTGCGCCGGAGGACCTCCAAGGCTACAGTCCCGAAAACCTGGAGCAGCGCTCCAGGCACCATGCGGAACTAGCGGACGGCCGTCCGGCGGGCACGGCGGCCGTCGACATCCTGAACGAAAGCGACGCCAGCGTCCTGCTGGTGGTTGCCGACGCCATCCCGCACCTGATCCATTCGCTTACTGCGGAGCTGGCCCGCCAAAACGAGTCCATCCGGTTACTGGTGCATCCCAATTTTCTGGTGCGGCGGGATCCGCGGACTGATCGGTTGGTGGAGGTACGGCATGGGTCCTCGCAGTCCGGACCGACGGGCCCAATTGCTGGCGTCCCGGGCGCCGCGGCGACCGGCCCGGTCCAGGACCCGCCGGGGTGGAGATCCGAAACGTGGGTGGCGGCAGAGATAGGCCGCCTGCCGGGGTCACGGGCCATCGCGGAGCTCATCGCCAACGTGCGGCGTGTCCTGGCGGACGTCCAGTTGGTCGCTGATGACACCCCAGCCATCCACGCCCGTCTCGCCCGCACCATCAACTCCCTGGACCTGCTGCCCGCCGGCACGGTTCCGACTCCGGAGCAGCTCGGTGAGCTCCTGGGCTGGCTGGACCGCGGCAACTTCATGTTTCTGGGATACAGCGAATATGAATACTCGACGGCGGAGGGCCCGGATGTTGTGTCGTTGCTGCCCGGCGCCGGGCTGGGCCTGCTCAGGGACGGGCGGCCGGAGGCCCGCCAGCCTGTTACGGGGCTGCCCCATTCGCAGGTCCTCACCATCTCCATTTCGGATCTGAGATCATCCGTCCCCCGTCCGGCTTACTTGGATGAAATCCTCGTCCGGACCTTCGGTAGCGCCGGGAAGGCCACGGGAGAAGTCAGGTTTGTGGGCCTTTTCGCCCCGGGCGCCACGGGCCGGTCCGTGCGGCGCATCCCGCTCATCCGGGACAAGGTACGCGCCATCCAGGAGCGCTTCGGCTTCACCGAGGCCTCCCACCCTGGCAAGCAGCTCCTCACCGTCCTCGAGTCCTTCCCCCTGGACGAGCTGTTCCACCGGGACCTGGATGAACTTTCCGGGCTTGCCCGGGAGATCCTGCGCCTGCAGGCCCACCACCAGACACGGGTGTTCCTGCGCGCTGACAGCTACGGGCGCTTCATGACCGCGCTGGTGTTCCTCCCCCGGGCCAGGTACAGCACGGCCGTCCGCCTCCGGATTGAACACGAGCTTAAACAGGCTTTCGGGTCCTCCTCGCTCGAGTTCGAAGTCAGGCTTAGTGAATCCCCGATGGCCCGCGTGTTCTTCCGGATACTGTTGCCCGCCGGCGGGATGCCCGACGTCGATCCCGCTGAAGTGGAGCGGAGCGTTGTCAGCGCAACGCGGACGTGGGCCCAGGGCCTGGACGAAGCGCTCCGTGACAGGTTGCCGTCGGCGGAGGCCAGCCGGTTGTCGGCGCTGTGGTCCGCCGCCTTCCCGGCCAGCTACCGGGCTGATTTCGAGGTCGAGGACGCGGTCGAGGACATCACTACGTTTGAGCGGTTCGATCTCGACGGCACGGGCGGGCGGCCGCTGAACGATCCTCAGCTGGCCGTTTATGTCCGCACCGATGCCTCCCCGACGCTGGCCGAAGACGCCCGGATCCGGCTTTACCTGACCACCGCCCACAGCCTGACGCGGATCCTGCCGTTCTTCCACAACCTCGGACTGGAGGTGCTGAACCAACGGCCATTCGATGTGGTGCGCGGGAGGGACCGGGCCTTGTTCCTCTATGACCTTGGCGTCCGCTACCCGGCCGGCGTGGATCCGTCCCGCACCAGCGGGCTGCTGGGGGATGCCTTCGGAGCTGCCATGCGCGGGGACTCGGAATCGGACCGCTTTGACGGCCTCGTCCTCCGGGAGGGCATCGAGTGGCGCCAGGCGGCAATCCTGCGCAGCTATGCCAAGTACCTGCAGCAATTGGGCACAACGACCTCCTACGGCTTCATGGCCGATACCCTGCTGGTCAATGTCCGGGCAACCCACGCGCTCCTGGCACTGTTCAGGGCCAAGTTCGATCCCGAGCTGGAAGCGGCACGGCGGTTGGGGGACACCGACGCGGCCCGGAGGGATCTGCTGGCCGCGATCGACGACATTCCCGTCCTCGACGCCGACCGGCTGCTGCGCACCTTCATGAACCTGGTGGAATCCACGCTCCGCACTAACTACTTCCAGACGAAGCCCCACCTGAGCTTCAAACTGAACCCTTCCGCGATCGCGGGCGCCCCGCTTCCCCGTCCCAAATACGAAATCTGGGTGTACTCGCCCCGCGTGGAAGGCGTCCACCTGCGCTTCGGGGCACTGGCCCGGGGCGGGCTGCGCTGGTCCGACCGGAGCGAGGATTTCCGCACTGAGGTCCTTGGCCTGGTCAAGGCGCAGAACGTGAAGAACTCGGTGATAGTGCCAACCGGCGCCAAGGGCGGCTTCTATCCCAAACAGTTGCCGGACCCGGCCATGGACCGCGACGCGTGGCTGACGGAGGGCCTGGAATGCTACCGGACCTTCGTCCGCGGGCTGCTGGACATCACCGACAACCTGGTCACCACCGCCCACGGCGAAACAGTGGTGCCTCCGGCGCGACTGGTGCGGCACGACGTCGACGACTATTACCTCGTGGTGGCGGCGGACAAGGGAACAGCGTCATTTTCCGACGCTGCGAACGCGGTGGCCGCGGAGTACGGCTTCTGGCTGGGCGATGCCTTCGCGTCCGGCGGGACCGTGGGCTATGACCATAAGCAGATGGGCATCACGGCCCGCGGGGCCTGGGAATCGGTGAAACAGCATTTCCGCGAACTCGGGATGGACTGCCAGGTGGAGGACTTCACAGTTGCCGGCATCGGCGATATGGGCGGCGACGTCTTTGGGAACGGAATGCTCCTCTCCCGCCACATCCGGCTGGTGGCGGCTTTCGATCACCGCCACATCTTTCTTGACCCGGCGCCGGATGCGGGGGCCTCGTTCGAGGAACGGCGGCGGCTCTTTGCCCTCCCCCGCTCATCTTGGGCGGACTACGATCCAGCACTGATCAGCGAGGGCGGTGGTGTCCACTCCCGCCGGGCCAAGTCCATCAGCATCACGGACCAGGTCAGGAGCTCTCTGGGCCTGGAACCGGGACCCGTGTCCCTGCCGCCGCACGCTCTGCTTCAGGCCATCCTCCGGGCGCCCGTGGACCTGCTGTACAACGGCGGCATCGGAACTTACATCAAGGCGTCATCAGAGGCCAACACCGGGGTTGGCGACAAGGCGAACGACCCCGTCAGGGTCAACGGCAATGAAGTGCGGGCGAAGATCATCGCCGAGGGCGGGAACCTCGGAATCACGCAGCTCGGGCGGATCGAGGCCGCCCTGTCCGGCGTCCTGCTCAATACCGACGCCATCGATAATTCAGCCGGCGTGGACTGCTCGGATCATGAAGTAAACATCAAGATCTTCGTGGACCGGATGATCGCGGCGGGAAAGATGTCGTCGCCGGAACGCGCCGGCTTCCTGCATTCCCTCACCGACGAGGTGGCCCGCCTTGTGCTGGCCAATAACGCGGACCAGAATGTCCTGCTCTTCAACGACCGGCACCTGGTGCGGGAATGGAGCCCGGGCTTCGAACGGACCATGGACTGGCTCGAGAACGCCACGGACCTTGACCGCAAGCTGGAGGGCCTGCCAAGCAACGAACAACTCAGGGAACGGCTGCGGTCAGGTGAGGGGCTGACCGCGCCGGAACTGTCGGTGCTGGCCGCCTACGCAAAGATCGAACTGGCAGCGGAGCTCAACGCCAGTGACCTTGCCGATGACCCGTGGTTCCGGCGCGTGCTCCGCGGCTACTTTCCACGCCAGCTGTCCGAACGCTTTGAAGCAGAGCTGGCGGACCACCCGCTGCGCCGCCAGATCGTGTGCACAGTGGTGGCCAACGACATGATCAATCTCGGCGGAATCACCTTCGCCTTCCGTGCCACCGAGGAAACCACTGCCACCGCCGCCGCTGTTGCCAGGGCCTTTGTGGTGGCGCGCGAGGCCTACGACCTGCCGTGGATCGTCACCCGGCTGGCCGCACTCCCCGCCGGATATCCCACCGAACACGTCGCCGAGGCGACGCTGCACATGCGCCGGATCCTCGACCGGGCCACGCGATGGTACGTGACGCACGACCATCGCGACCAGCCCGTTGCCGCGGCCTTGGACAGGATCATGCCCACCCTGGAACTGCTGCGGACCCAAACATTGGACTACCTCCGCGGCTCCGACCTGGACCGCGCGGAAGACAGACTCGCGCACTGGGCCGCCGTGGGGATGCCCCGGGAGCTGGGCCTGCGCGCCTCGGACCTGTTGGAGAGTTTCGGGTTGCTGGACATCTCCCTAATCTCCGAACAGGTGCGCGAACCCATCCCCACTATTGCTGACCTGTACTACGCGGTGTTCCAGCGCATCGGCGCCGCGAACCTGCTGCTCAGCATCACCGACCTGCCCCGGCAGAGCCGCTGGGAGTCTCTCGCGCGGGCAGCCCTGCGCGACGATGTGTATTCCGCCGTAGCCGACATGACCGTGTCGGTAATGGCGACAACCCAGGGCCTGAATGCCACCGACGCCGGCACGTCCGATGCCGTGGAGCGCATCGTGGCCTGGGAACGCGGGCACCAGGAGCAGCTGGCACGGATCAAGGACACCTTCGCGGAAGTGACCAAACCGGGCCAAGTGGATATCGCCTCGATCTCCGTGGCGCTGAAACTCCTGCGGACACTGGTGCGCCGCTAGGCTGTGGCCGTCGCCACGTCGACCCGGAAAGTCGAGCCGGAAGCCGCAACTGCACTGCCATCCATCCACAGTTCTCGCGACGCTTACCGGCAGGAAACACAGCCGAAACCGCTGGTGCCTAGCCTTGGACTGCATAACACTTCGGCGAATCGAGGCAGTGATGCAGACCAACCCGCGGCTCAACATCCGTCAGGTCACTTGGGCAAACCCCGTCGGAGCGGACCTGAGGGCAGCCCAACAGGCGGAACTCGAGGCCCGCTTCGGCCGGCCCGACCACGAACCCGGGCCGCCGCCGTCGGAAGCTGACACGGCGGTGTTCCTGGTGGCGCACGACAAGGCCTCGGGCCAGCCGGTGGGCTGCGGCGGCCTTCGCATGCTGGACGCCACCACCGCCGAAATCAAACGCCTCTACGTACTGCCCTACACCCGTGGCTCAGGAGTGGCGAGCTCCATCCTCGCGGCCCTCGAAGCCCACGCCCACGCGCTGGGAATCACCACCCTGACGGCGGAGGCCGGCTCGGTGCAGACCGACGGGCGGCAGTTCTACGAGAACTCCGGCTTCGTGTCCGTGCCGAACTTCGGGCCTTATGTGGGCCTGGTGCACTCGTACTGCTACGCGAAGCCGATCGATTCGCACAGCGCCGCGCACACCGCCATGGCGTGAGGCCGCGCGCCGCCCCGGGCCGGCTGCGTCACACAACGCCGCCGGTCACGGAGTCGGCTAACCTCGCACTATGGAATCGGCCGACATCACCTTCCGCACCCGCAAATGGGTGCGGCCCGAGGACCTCAACGCCAACGGCACCCTGTTCGGCGGGAGCCTGCTGAAGTGGATCGACGAGGAGGCGGCCATCTACGCCATCCTGCAGCTGGGCAACGGCCGGGCCGTCACCAAGTACATCTCCGAAATCAACTTCGTCAGCTCCGCGGTCCAGGGCGACCTGATCGAGATGGGTCTGACCGCGACCCGTTTCGGCCGGACGTCGCTGACGATGCGGGCCGAAGTCCGGAACATGATCACGCGCCGCAGCATCCTCACCATTGATGAGATCGTCTTCGTGAACCTGAGCCCGTCCGGGAAGCCGGAGCCGCACGGTTATACCGAGATCACCTACGACCGGGACCGGATTCCGACGCACCATCTGACCGAGACCCTGGACCAGGACTAGCCAGGCCCAGCAGCGCGTCCCGCACAGGCTGGCCCCGCTCCGCCAGGGCCAGCCGCATCACGGCCGACGACGCCCACCGCAACGCCTGCGTGCGGAGGTGGCGCGCCCGGTTGTAGGCGCTCAGCGCCTCGTCCACGGGCCGGTTATTGAGCAGCGCCGCGAGGGTCACGGCGTCGACCAGCGCCTCGCAGGCACCCCGGCCGAGGTTGGGTGTCATCGCGTGGGCGGCATCCCCTAGCAGTGCCACCCGGGAGCGGACATAGCGACCAAGCGGCGGCGTCGTCCAGATCCGCTGCACCAGGGTCGTTTCCGGTACCGCATCGGCCAGGACGTCGCGGATGCCCGGGGCGTAGCCTCCGTAGCGGGCGCGGGTCTCCGCCAGGACCGCGGCGACGTCGAGGCTTCCCTGTCCCGCCCCGGTGCGGAACGCCGCGTACCAGTTGGTCCCGGCCGCCGCGGGACCAATCCCGAAGAGCTGCCCGCGGCCCCAGTATTCGCCCGTGAGCCCACGCCACAGCGATCCGGGAACCACGCCGCGGACCGCGACGTAGCGGGTGGGCCGGGCACCGGAGCGGGCACCCCAGCAGCTGCGGCGCACCGCGCTGTGGACACCGTCGGCGCCCACCACGAGGCCGGCAGGACCAGGCCGGACGACGTCGAGGCGGCCGGACACCCGGCGCACGCTGCCCGGGACTGCACCGTCGAGGAGCCGGATGAGATCAACCCGGGAGACGCCGATCAGCCCCGTCGCCTGCGCTGATGTCCAGGCCCTGCCGGAGGCCGCCCGGACGGTCATGCCGTCGATCACCGGGCTGGCCTCCCTGACGGCGTCCAGGATGCCCAAATCGCCCAGGGCGCGCTGGGCCGCGGGCCACATGGCCAAGGATGTCCCCACGGTCGGGAGCCCGTACCGCTGTTCGGTGACAGTGACCTCGAAACGCGCGGGATCCAGCCGGGCTGCAAGAGCCAGCCCGGCGATGCCGCCGCCGATGATGGAAACAGCCTGCGGGCGGGGCCGATCATGCGGTTGTTCGGTCAGGTCCAGAAGTCGTCTGCCTTGGCCGTGTCCTCGAAGAACTCCCGTCCTTCCGCGATCTGTCCGTCGCGGACCACGAACGTGATGACGGTCGGCATGTCCAGGGTTTTGCCGTTGGCTTCCCCGTGGGTTTGCTGGATCGCGACCGTATGGTTTTCCCCGCCGACGATGTCCTCGACGTTGGCTTGGAAGTGACCTTGGGTGCGCGCTCCCAGTTCACCGAAGTACGCCAGGATCGCGTCGCGGCCCTGTTTGGTTCCGGATAGCACGCCGCTTCCGGCAACGTGCCAGACTGCGTCCTCCGCGAACAGGTCGCTGAGGGTCGCCATATCCCCTGCGTTGAAGGCCGTGTAACCCCGCCGGACCAGTTCAACATTCTCTGCGGTTCCCATGATCGGACACCTCTCCATCGTCCTTGTCGGGTCATGCTGGGACGGTTATAGGCTAGTCCTGGCCCCTAGGCCTGTCGATGGAAATATCAACCCCCTGCCGGGATTCCGGCCGGTGCTCTAGCGGGCGCCCGGCCAGCCGGTGTAGGCCTCCGCAAGGTAGGCGCTACCGTGGCGGGAGGACACCACGGACTGGAGCTCGCCAAGCTGGCGGGCGCGGGAGAAATCATCGGCGCCGGCAGGGGTGTGCAGCATGGAAGTCATCCAGTAGGAGAACTGCTGGGCCTTCCACACCCTGTTCAGGGCGCGGTCGCTGTAGGCGTCCAGGAGCGCGGTGGAGCCGCTGGCATAGAAGCTGTCGAATCCCTCGAAGAGGACCTTGACGTCATGCAGCGCCAGGTTCAGGCCCTTGGCCCCGGTGGGCGGCACCGTGTGCGCGGCGTCCCCGGCGAGGAACAGGTTGCCGTGCCGCATGGGGGCGTGGACGAAGCTGCGGAATTTCAGGACTGTCTTGTCGATCACGGGCCCTTCCTTGACCTCGAAGCCGTTGCCGTTGACGCGGCTGCGGAAGGCGTCCCAGATGCGGTCCTCATCCCAGTTGTTGACGTCCTCGTTGGGGTCGCACTGGAAGTACATCCGCTGGACCGTCTCCGTGCGCTGGCTGATCAGGGCGAAGCCGTTCTCCGAGTTGGCGTAGATCAGCTCGTCGGAGCTGCGCGGCGCCTCGGCCAGGATGCCGAACCAGGCGAAGGGGTACTCGTGGAAGTACCATTTGCGGTGCGCCTCGGGAATCTGGAACCGGCAGTGGCTGCGCGAGCCGTCCGCGCCGGCGATGAAGTCGGCCTGGACCTCGTAGTCGACGCCGTCCGCATCGGTAAACCAGACCTTGGGCTTGGCTTCGATGTCGTGGATGGTGGTGTCCGTGACGCCGTAGCGGACATCGCCGCCGTCGGCCTTCCTGCGTGCGGCGAGGTCCAGGAACACGTCCGTCTGCGGGTACAGCCACACCGATTCCCCGACGAGGTCCTGGAAGTCGATCCGGTGGCTTTCGCCGTTGAACCGCAGTTCGATTCCGTCATGCCGGTCGCCGTCACGCAGTACGCGGTCGGAGACACCGCTGTCGACGAGCATGTTGACCGAGCCGTGCTCAAGGATGCCGGCACGGACCGTCTCGGAGATCTCCTGGTGGCTGCGGATCTCCAGGACGGTGGATTCGATGCCGGCCTTGGCCAGCAGGTGGGACAGCATGAGTCCGGCCGGGCCGGCACCGATGATGGCTACCTGGGTGGTGATGACTTTTCGCTGTGCCATGTGCGTCTCGCTTCGTTGCGGGGTCCGGGCGGTCGGAGCCGGGGCCGTTTTCGTCTTCCGGCTAACAGTGTGCTCCCCCGGGGGTGATGCGCGTTACATGGATTCCGCTGAATGGAATACGGGATTCTCGCGGGGCTCTCCCAGCCGCCGCCCGATCCCCCGCGCCGCCGTCTGGAGGGCGGGAACAAGCGCCTGCAGGCGCGCCTCGCGAAGGGGAACAACGACGCCGAGGGCCGCCACGGCGTGCTTCCTGCGGTCCAGCACCGGAACCGCGATCCCCCACGTGTCAGGGTCCACGACGCCGGCCAGCTGGGCATAGCCCCGATGGGCGGCCTCGCCAAGGAGGGCGCGGAGATCCTCCAGGGGCAGCCGGCCGGTCGGATCACTGAATCCCTCGAGGTACTCGGCCTGGACGGGGCGGGGCTGGTTGGCCATGAGCACCAGCCCGGCGGAGGACACGTGCACGGGCATCCGGCCGGCCACCTGCGCCCGGTTGGCGACGGAGCCGCGGCGGGACAGCCGCTCCACAAAGAGCGCTTCCCGCCCGTCCAGCACGGCGAGGTTCACGTTTTGATGCAGCACCTGCTGGATGTCCTCCATGAACGGCAGGGCCGCCTGGCGGAGTTCGAGCGTGGGGGAATTGCGGTTGGCGAGCTCCCAGAGCCGCAGGCCCAGGCTGACGGAGCCGCCGGGGCCGACGTCGAGCAGGCCGTGCCCGGCCAACTGCCGGACGAGCCTGTGCGCGGTGGTCAGGGGGAGCTCCGCCCTCGCGGCAAGCTCCGAGAGCGGCAGCGCCGTGACGCCTTCAGGGAACGCGGCAATCAACCGCAGGACCCGGTCCACCACCGAGTCGCCGGAGTTCGAATTGGCCACCAAATCCCTTCCGTTGAATGGTTTTAAGTGTCCCATGCAACACGGCGCGGTGATACAACTCTCACAATGGAAAGAGGCCCCGCGAACACCGGCCGGGGCACGGAATCACCTAAACACTAGCGCTGAGGTAACAATGTCAACGTCGTCATTGGACAAGTCGTCGCCATCGGGAGAGAAATCACGGTGGCCCGTGTGGCTCTGCTGGCTGGCCATGGTGCTGGACGGCTTTGACCTGGTGGTGCTCGGCACGGTCATCCCGACCCTCATCAAGTCGCAGGAACTTGGCTTCGACGCCGTTGGGGCGACGTTCGCGGCAACCGTCTCCCTGGTGGGTGTGGGGCTCGGCGCGCTCTTCATCGCCCCGCTCTCGGACCGCTTTGGCCGGCGGAACCTGCTGGTGGCCTGCGTGGCGTGGTTCTCCCTCTTTACGATCGCCGTCGTCTTCGCACCCAACGTGGCGTGGTTCAGCGCGTTCCGGCTGCTGGCGGGGCTCGGCCTGGGCGCCTGCCTGCCCGCCGCCCTGGCGTACATGAACGACTACGCACCCGCCGGAACGGCCGGAAAGTCCACCACCCGGACCATGACCGGGTACCACGTCGGCGCCGTGGCCACCGCGTTCCTGGCCCTCATGGTCATTCCAAGCTGGCGGACCATGTTCGTGGCCGGCGGCCTGGCCGGCTTCGCCCTGGTCCCCTTCCTGTGGTTCAAGCTTCCGGAGACCCTCCCGCCGGTCCACCACATCCCTGCGGCCGCGGAAGAACGCGCCAGCTTCCGGGATCTGGGCCGCAAGCCCTACCCGCTGATTGCGGCCGGTGTGGCCGTGGCGTCCTTCATGGGGTTGCTGCTGGTCTACGGCCTGAACACCTGGCTGCCGCAGCTCATGGCCTCCGCCGGCTACAGCCTGAACGCCGGCCTCGCCTTGCTCCTGGTCCTGAACGTGGGCGCCGTGGTGGGCCTGCTGATCGCCGGGGTCCTGGCCGACCGGCACGGGACCAAGAAGATCGTCCTGCTCTGGTTTGGCCTCTCCGCCGTGTTCCTGGCCGCGCTCAGCATCCAGATCCAGAACGAAGTGGTGCTCTATGCCGCCGTCTTCGTCACCGGCGTGTTCGTCTTCAGCTCCCAGGTTCTGGTCTACGCCTGGGTCACCCAGCTCTTCCCCGTCCGCCTGCGCGGCACCGCTTTGGGCTTTGCCGCCGGCGTGGGCCGGCTGGGGGCAATTATGGGCCCGGCCGTCACCGGCGCGCTGGTGGCCGCCGGCATCGCCTACCCGTGGGGCTTCTATGTTTTCGCGGCCGCCGCGGTCCTGGCGGTCCTCGCCCTCGCCTTTGTTCCGCAAACCGTCCCGGCAGTGTCCCGCGCCGGCGCCAGCGTCGGGCACCCGTAGCCGTCAGGCGCTCCTAGGAGAAGCGCTCCGGGGTCCGCGCCTCGCGGCGGACCCTGAGTTTGCGCCACGCGCCGGGCGCCAGCACGACGGCGATGCCGACGGCGGCACCGATGATGGTCTCCACGATTCTGTCGCGGAGCAGGATGCCGGGCGGCACGGGTGCCACGAGAAGCGTGGAGATCAGCGCCAGCGGCGTGACGAAAACCTGGGCCAGCATGTACTGGCGCGCGATGAACATCTCGGCGCCGAACTGGCACGCGGCAATGACCAGCACCGTCTGCCAGGGCGTCGGCTGCAGGAGCAGGATGCCGGCGAGCAGCACCAGCCCCAGGGCTGTGCCCGCGATTCGCTGCAGGCCGCGGCTGACGCGGTGCCGGGTGGTGTGGCCCACCAGCGGAACGACGGCGGCCACCATCGCCCAGTAGTTGTGGCCAATGCCCAGCCATTCCCCGGCCAGGGTCCCCAGCGTTCCCGCCAGGCCTGCCGCCACGAGGTAACCCCAGCTTTCGTGCCACGCGGTGCGTTTCTCCCGCGGAGTGAGGGCCGCCGGTCTCGGATTTACCCACGGGGTCCGGTGGCTCCGGGCCACCCGCGAGGACAGGCCGAGCAGCAGGGAGAAAGCCACCGTGAGGACCGCCACTGGCATGGCCTGCCACAGCGGCGGCTGGTTGGGGATTGACGCGATGGCCGCGAACGCGAAGATGTGGAACAGCGAACCGGCGGGGCGCAGGCGCCACCACGCGACAACCAGGGAGCATCCCCACGCGATCACGGTCGTGGCCACCACCAGGACCCAGGTGGTGTCTGCCGCCGACAGCCCGGCCAGGGCGTCCACCCGCGCGGTGAGGGCGGCCAGGAACATCACCAGCAGCATCAGCCCGCCGCCCCGGACCTGCAGGGTCAGGCGCCTGGCGTGCGGCTCGTTGCGGCCGTAGATGCCGGTGAAGGCGCCGAAGGAAGCGAAGATTGCCAGGTCCAGGCGGTCCAGCAGCACCAGCGTGATCAGCGGAACAAAGACTCCCACGGCGCAGCGGAAGGCAACCTGGTGGTCCTTGTTGCCCGGCGCGATGGTGAACATCTCGGCGAACACTTTCATGGCGCCGGCCTTACAGCGAAAAAGCTCTTCATGGGCGGGTTCTCACGGGTCGGGATGCCTTTCGTTGCAGCCGGAGTGTTACGACGGCGGCGCTGGCATCCAAGGGGGAGTTTACGCCGGAACGGCGCGGCGGCGGCATCGGAATCCGTTGATCGGGATCGGCCGGCTGCACCGCGAAGTGGTAGCGTCTATCGGTTGAATCAAGCCCGCAACGCACACCGGAGGTTCCCCATGCTCAGAGGATTCAAGGATTTCATCCTGCGCGGCAACGTGATCGAACTGTCCATTGCCGTCGTGGTCGGCACCGCCTTCACGGCCCTGGTCAGCGCGTTCACCGCAAACGTCGTCAACCCGATCCTGGCTGCCGCCGGCGGGGTCGAGACCCACGGCCTGGGCTTCTACGTCTGGCCTGGAAACGACAAGACCTTCATCAACATCGGCGCCGTGGTGACGGCCTTCCTGACCTTCCTCATCACCGCCGCGGTGGTGTACTTCATTTTCGTGGCCCCCATGAACCGGATCAACCGAATGGTCAAGAACCGGCTCAAGGCAGCCGAGCCCGAGGAGAAACCCATCCCGGCCGACACCGCGCTGCTGGCCGAGATCCGCGACCTGCTGGCCAATCTGGCCGGCCCGGACTCCGCCGCCACCCGTGCCCGCGTCGGGGATCACCCGGACGGGGAGTACCCGGATGGCAAGGCACACTCGTCCGAGCCGGCCGGAACCGCAATCCGAACTCACGTCTGACCCCTCCTTGCCTGGCCCTCTGGCGGGCGGCCGGACCGGAGTGCTTTGATGTAGGGGCCCCGCCGCGCGAGCCTGGCTGCCAAGGAGGAACACCATGCCGGACCTTAAGTGGAACCACGAGCTGGTGGACCAACTGGACTGGCATTTTGCCAACCAGGCCCGGCCGCGGCTGGACGGGTTGACTGACCACGAGTACTTTTGGGAGCCGGTACCGGGCTGGAATGTCCGCCGCAAAGACGCCTCAACACCCCCGGCCGCGCCGGGTTCGGGCGAATTCACCATAGATTTCAGCTACCCGGAGCCCGTTCCTGCTCCGGTGACAACCATTGCGTGGCGCCTGTGCCACATTCTGGTCGGCGTCCTCGGCGCACGCACGGCATCGCACTTTGGCGGCCCACCGGTGGACTACCAGAGCTTCGCCTACCCCGGCACCGCGGCCGGGGCGCTGGCCCAGCTGGACGAGTACTACGGCCGGTGGATCCACGGCGTGAAGGGCCTCCACGAATCAGGTTTGGCGGCACCCTGCGGGCCGGCCGAAGGCCCGTACGCCGATGCCCCCATGGCAGCACTGGTCCTGCACATCAACCGTGAGATGATCCACCACTTGGCCGAGGTCGCCCTGCTCCGCGACCTTTACGCCCACCGCCACCAGCTCCTGCGCGGCCCGGAGGGTGGACCGGGCTTGTAACAGCACGATCACCTGGCCTGGCCCGGTCCCGGCGCGAAACCGTCACCCGGCGGCAACCCGGCCGAAACAGCCGGCCGGGATCATGGGAGCATGACGCGCACTTCCGCAGGCAAAAACCCTGCCAAAACCACCGGCAAAGCCCAGTCCCCGGCCACTTCCGAGTTGAGCTGCGAAGTGTGCGGCCAGATGCCCGAACCGACCAAGGCACGGCTGACCCTGGCCAATGTCGCCGTGATGCTCCCGATCGAACTGCTGGTGCACGCGGCGGTGGTGGAAACCCACCTGCCCTACGTTGCCAAGGTCCTGGTGCTGACCCTGACCGCGACCATCCTGGTGATCTGGGTGGCCGAACCCTCGGCGGCCCGGATGCTCAGGGGCTGGCTGCATGCCCCGGCCTTGCGGCACCGTAAACGGCTCGGCGCCGCACCCGCCCTGTGGCGGGCGCGGACCGTCCTGAAAGACAAGCCCGGGTCGCTGCAGAAACTGACGCAGGCCCTGGCCGCGCTGAACACGAACATCCTCAGCATTCATGTTCACCCCGTGGCCGGCGGTGTGCTGGACGAGTTTGTGCTCTCGGCCCCGGGCGAAGTCCGCGAAGCCGAGCTGCTCCGGGCGCTGCGGGCCGGCGGCGGAGCGGACCCGCACGTCTGGCCGACCACCGCCCTGGCCATGGCCGACGGGCAAACCGGCGCACTGAGCCTGGCCGCCCGGATCGCCGCCAGCCCGGAGGAGCTGCCGCTGGCGGTCGCGGAACTGCTGCGGGCACGGATCATCGCCGGCAACACCGAGGTCCCACCCCAGACGGGCGGTGACGGGACGGTCCTGAAGATCCCTACGGCATGGCACGGGCCCATCACGTTTTCCCGGCCCGGCGAGCCGTTTACGCCTGCCGAATCCGCCCGCGCACACCGTTTGGCCGAACTCGCGGAGATCCTGGCGCACCGGCCGGCGGCGCGTTAGCCGGCACGGCCGGCCGGTGGCCCGGCTGGCCGGTGAAATAGCCGGCCGATGGTTGGCGCAGGGTCAGATGCCTGTCATCCGGATGGTGAGGGCATCCTGCTCGACCGTGACCTTGAGGTGCTTGGCCTTGCCGAGGGGGTCGCCGTCGAGCTGGAATTCCTGCTCGTGGGCGAGTTCGATCTCGGCTGACTTTCCAGCGAAGTATTCCACCGACGCGTTCTTGGCGTTCCTCCGGCCGAAGACGCCGGCCAGCACATCCAGCCAGCCGAACCGGCCGATGGGGGCCAAAATCACGACGTCCAGGATGCCGTCGTCGATCTTGGCGTCGGGAAAGATCTCCACACCCCCCATGATCTTGCCGCAGTTACCCACCATCACGCTGCGGATGCGGCGCCGTACCGGGTGCTCGCCGTCCATGCTGATTTTCGCCCTGATGGGCTTGCCCGGCAGGTGCCGGATGCCCGCCTCAACGTACGCGAGCCAGCCCACGCGGTCCTTGAGTTCGTCGACGGTGTTGGCCATGATCGCAGCGTCGTAGCCAAGTCCGGCCATCACCAGGAAGGTGGATTCCGTCTCGGCGTGGTCCAGCGTGGCCTTCACTACGTCCACCTTGGTGTCCGTGCCGCTCAGGACGTCGTAGCTGGCCGCCACGGGGTCGGTGATGTCGATGCCGAGATTGCGGGCCAGCAGGTTCCCGGTCCCCAGGGGCACCAGGCCCATCGGCGTTCCGGTGCCTGCGAGGACTTCCGCCACGCAGCGGACCGTTCCGTCGCCGCCTGCGGCGATTACGACGTCGACTCCGGCCTCCAGCGCCTCGCGGGCCTGGCCCAGCCCGGTGTCCTCCTTCGTGGTTTCCAGCCACAGCGGATCCGCCCAGCCCTGGGTCTCGCACAGGCGGAAGAAGGAGGCGCGGAAGCTGTCGCCGGGAGACTTCATGGGGTTGATAACCACGGCGGCGCGCCGGGACGCTGTATTGTCCCCGGTTTCCAGGGTCTCCGACGTCGCGGTGCTGTTCTCTGTCATGGCGTCCTTAGGGGCAATTCGGCGGAGGGTTCCCGAACTAAAATCCTAGCCGCAGTGCCCGCGTAACCTGCGCAGGGCCGGCGCGAATCGTGGACGTGCGCTCCGCAGGCTCACTAGACTGGACTTCGTGATGTGCCGGAGGCTGCGCTCCGGACGCCGAAAGCGGGGGCAGATGACTGAAACAGAGAATTACTCAGCGACGGCAGAATCATCCAGCGTCGATCCGCACGACTGGGGCCGGGCGATGGCACTGGCGCTCACGCGGCTGGCCGAGCAGATCGCGCCCGGAGGCAGCGAAGACATCCATGCCCTGTTGGTGGGCAGGGACCTGCATTTGAAAATCGGTGACGAACCCGGTGGCGTGACGATCACGGTTTCAACTGAGCCGATCCCGGATCCCGCTACCTGACGGTTCTCTTCCCAGGACGTACGCCTTCCCAGACGTACCGTCTGAAACGCGTTTCACCGGCCCGAGGTCAGGTCCGCGGAGATAATTTCCGCCGTGGCCAGCGCCGCCTCACGCACGGCCTTGAGATAGGAGTCCGGATCGGGCTGCGCGGATGTCGTCTGGGCCTGCAGCGAGACGTTGATGGCCGCCACCACTTTCGGCCCGTCGTGGACGGGCGCCGCAATGGACATCAGGCCCAGCTCCAGCTCCTGGTTCAGCAGGCACCAGCCCTGGGCGCGAACAGTATCCAGCTCCGCCAGGAGGGCGGCCCGCGTTCCGATGGCTCCGGGAGTCAGGGGCCGGATCTCGGCTGCCGCGAGGTACTCTTCCAGCTTCGCCGGCGGGAGGGCCGCGAGCAGCACCCTGCCCATGGACGTGGCGTAGGCGGGGAAGCGGGTGCCCACCGTGATGCCGACCGTCATGATCCGCCGGGTGGACACCCGGGCGATGTAGGCGATGTCGGTGCCTTCGAGCACCGCGGCCGACGTCGACTCCCCCAGTTCGAGGGAGAGCTCTTCCAGATGCGGCTGGGCGAGCTGCGGCAGGGAGAGCCCGGACAGGTAGGCGTAGCCGAGCTGCAGCACTTTGGCAGTCAGGGCGAAGATCTTGCCGTCCGTGCGGACATAGCCCAGCTCCGCGAGCGTGTGCAGGAACCGCCGGGCGGTGGCCCGGGTCAGCTCGGTCCGGGCCGCCACCTCGGTCAGCGTCATCTTGGGGTGTTCCGTGTCGAAGGCACGGATCACTGCGAGCCCGCGCGCCAGCGACTGCACGTACTGGTCGCTGGCCGCGGGCGCGCCGCCGCTCTTGGCTGGCTCAGTCATTTTCCGCCTCTCGGTCCCGCATCACTTTAGCGGTGCCCACAGCTTGTCCGGCCGCAGGCCTGTCAGCTTGGGTCCGCCGCCCGGAGAGGCATCGGGACCATGGCCTGGAGTTCCTCGAGCGTGCAGCCGAAGGTCTCCCGCACCTGGACGCCGTCGGGTCCGGTCAGGAAGACGGCCTTGTCGGTGTAGACGCGGGTCACGCAGCCGATCCCGGTGAGCGGGTACGTGCAGGTCTCCACGAGTTTGGACACGCCGTCGCGGGTCAGGAGCGTCATCATGACGAAGACGTCCTTGGCGCCGGTGGCGAGGTCCATGGCGCCGCCGACGGCGGGGATCGCGTCCGGGGCCCCGGTGTGCCAGTTGGCGAGGTCGCCGGTGGCGGAAACCTGGAAGGCGCCCAGGACGCAGATGTCCAGGTGTCCGCCGCGCATGATCGCGAAGGAGTCAGCGTGGTGGAAGTAGGACGCCCCCGGCAGTTCGGTCACGGGGATCTTCCCTGCGTTGATGAGGTCGCCGTCGATCTGGTCCCCGGTGGCCTCCGGGCCCATGCCGAGCATGCCGTTCTCGGTGTGGAGCGTAATGTTCTGCTCCGGCTCGAGGTAGTTCGAGACCAGGGTGGGCTGGCCGATGCCGAGGTTCACGAACGATCCGGGGACGATGTCGCGGGCCACGAGGCGGGCGAGATCGTCCCGGCCCAGCGGCTTGCCGGACGTCTGGAGATCAGCCTGGTTGCCGGTCCGCAGACTCTGGTCATTGGTTGGGATGCTCATCTCAGGCCACCTTCACAATGCTGTTGACGTAGATGCCGGGGGTCACGATGTTTTCCGGGTCCAGGCCGCCGGTCGGGACGATCCCGGACACCTGGGCGATGGTGTGTTTCGCGGCGGCGGCCATGATGGGGCCGAAGTTCCGCGCGGTTTTACGGTAGACCAGATTGCCCCTGCCGTCCGCCGTGAGGGCCTTGATCAGGGCGACGTCGGCGTGGATGGGGGTCTCGAACACCTGCCACTTGCCGTCCAGGAAGCGGGTTTCCTTGCCTTCGGCGAGCATGGTGCCGTAGCCGGTGGGCGTGAAGAAACCGCCGATCCCGGCGCCGGCGGCACGGATCCGCTCGGCGAGGTTTCCCTGCGGGACCAGTTCGAGCTCAACCTCGCCGGCGCGGTACTTGGCGTCGAAATGCCAGGAGTCGGACTGCCGCGGGAAGGAGCAGATCATCTTCTTCACCCGGCCTTCCTTGATCAGCAGGGCCAGGCCCTGATCGCCCTGGCCGGCGTTGTTGTTCACTACGGTCAGGCCGGTGGCGCCGCACTCCAGCAGCGCGTCGATGAGCTCGAACGGCTGCCCGGCGTTGCCGAAGCCGCCGATCATCACGGTGGAACCATCCTTGATGCCGGCGACTGCCTCGCCGACGGTGTCGATGAAATTCAGCATCTGTCTTAGCCCTGTCCTCTATGCCGCATCGCGGGAAGTTACGTTTTCGAGCACGACGGCGAGGCCCTGGCCGACGCCGATGCAGATCGCGGCGACGCCCCAGCGCTGCCCGGAGGCCTGCAGGGACCGGGCCAGGGTGCCCAAGATCCGCCCGCCGGAGGCGCCGAGCGGGTGGCCCATGGCGATCGCGCCGCCGTGCCGGTTCACGATTGACGCGTCGATGCCCCAGGCGTTGATGCAGGCCAGGGACTGCGCGGCGAACGCCTCGTTCAGTTCGACGGCGCCGACCTGGTCCCAGCCGATGCCGGCCTTGGCGAGGGCCTTGTTCGCGGCCTCGACCGGGGCGTAGCCGAAGTACTGGGGATCGTTGGCGTGCGCGCCGCGCCCCGCGATCCGGGCCACAGGCTCCATACCCAGGAGCCCGGCGGCCTTTTCACTGCCCAGCCACGCCGCGGACGCGCCGTCAGAGAGCGGGGACGCGTTCCCGGCCGTGACGGTGCCGTTCCCGGTCCGGAACACGGTCTTGAGCCCGGCGAGCTTCTCCGCCGAGGACCCGGGACGGATGCCCTCGTCGCGGACCAGGTCCGTGCCCGGGACCGGGACGACGAGGTTGTCGTAGAACCCCTCGTCCCAGGCCGCGGCGGCGAGATTGTGGGATCCGGCGGAGAACTCGTCCTGCGCCTGCCGGGTCACGCCGTACTTCTCCGCCAGCCGTTCGGTGGCCTCGCCCAGGGAGATGGTCCAGTCCGCCGGCATGGCCCGGTTCACCAGCCGCCAGCCCAGCGTGGTGGAGGCCAGGGTCAGGTCCCCGGCCGGGTAGGGCTTCTCGGTCTTGGGCAGCACCCACGGGGCCCGGGACATCGATTCGGCGCCGCCGATCAGCATCAGCTCGGCGTCGCCGGTGTTGATCTGGCGGGAGGCGATGATCGCCGCGTCCAGCGAGGACCCGCAGAGCCGGTTGACCGTGGTGCCCGGAATCGAGACCGGCAGCCCGGCCAGCAGGGTGCCCATCCGGGCGACGTTGCGGTTCTCCTCCCCGGCGCCGTTCGCGTTGCCGAACACCACCTCGTCAATCCGCTCCACGTCGAGGGCCGGGGCGCGCTTCACGGATTCGCGGATCACGTGCGCGGCAAGGTCATCCGGGCGGATCCCGGCGAGGCCGGAACCGAACTTCCCGAACGGCGTCCTCACAGCGTCATAAATAAATGCCTGATTCATGGGTTCTTGTCCGTTTCTGCTTCGTCCATGGCTGCGTCGTCCATGGAATGGAAGACCTGCTGGGCGGTCTTGAACGCGGTGTTGGCGGAGGGGACCCCGCAGTAGATGGCGGTCTGGAGCAGGATTTCCTTGATCTCGTCCCGGCTCAGGCCGTTGGTGATGGCGGCGCGGATGTGCATGGCCAGTTCTTCCCAGTGCCCGTGGGCCACCATGGCGGTCAGGGTGACGGCTGAGCGCATCTGGCGGCTGATCCCGGGCCGGGTCCAGATGCCGCCCCAGGCAATCCTGGTGATCATGTCCTGGAAGTCCTCGGTGAAGGAATCCTTGTTGGCGTTGGCGCGGTCCACGTGCGCGGCGCCGAGGACCTCGCGGCGGACTTTCATGCCGCCGTCATAGATCTCCTGGCTGGTCGCGCCGGGCTGGACCACACCGTTGCGTTCGAGCCCGTTGAATTCGGCACTGCCGGTTTCGGAGAGAGTCATGCCCCCGCTCCCTGGGTCTCGGTCCAGGTGATGAGGCCCTTGAGCAGCTCGGCGACGTGGCCCGGCGCCTCGAACGGCGCCAGGTGTGCCACGCCCTCCAGGCTGACGGCCGTAGCAGTGCCGCCGCCGGAGGTGATACCCGCGGCGACTTCCCCGGCCATCGACGGCGGGGCGACGTCGTCCAGGGCGCCCGCCATAACCTGGGTGGGGACGCGGATGGTGCCGAGCTGGTCCCGCACGTCGAAGCCGGCCAGGGCCTCGCAGCAGAAGGCGTAGCTGAAGCGGTCGGCGTCCCGGAGGCTGTGCAGGAGCCGGCTGCTGAGCTCCGGCTGGCTCTCCATAAAGCCCGGCGCGAACCAGCGCTGCGCGGACCCCTGGATCATCACCGGGGTGCCCTGCGTGCGCACGGTTTCGGCGCGTTCCAGCCAGCCCTCGGCAGTGCCGAGCTTCGCGCCGGAGCACTGCACGGAGAGGCTCTTGAGCCGGTCGCCGTGCTTGATGCCAAGCTGCAGTCCGGTGGCGCCGCCGAGGGATACCCCGGCGTAGTGGAAGCGCGCGCCCGGGGCGATCGAATCGACCAGGCCGATCACGGCATCCGCGAGGTCGGCGACCGTGAAGGTCTCCTCCGCCGCGGGCGAGACGCCGTGCCCCGGCAGGTCCCAGGCGATGACGTCGACGTCGGCGCCCAGCAATGTGCCGGCCTGGCTCCACAGCAGGGAGGATGTTCCGAGCGAGGGCCCGACGATGAGGAGGGGCTTGTCGCCGAGTTCGCGCTGGGGCGACAGCAGGACTGCTTTGACGGTGGGTCTAGCCACGGGAAGCTCCGTTCTGGATGTGGTGGGCGAGGGCGCCGGCGTGGCCGGTGTATTCCGGATACGCCGCGAGGATGCGGCGGGAGATCTCAACGGCCTGGCCGAGGTAGTTGGCCGGGTTCAAAAGTTCCTCAAGCCGGGCGTCGCTGAGCAGCTCCTCCGGGACAGCGGCGCGGAGCAGTGCCCGGTAGGTGTCTGCCTGCTCCGCAGCCGGGGCCAGGAGCGTTTCGTCCACGACGGCCTGGAGCCGCTGTTTCCCGGTCCGGGCTGCTCCCGGGCCGGCGCCGTTCCCGTCCACAACGGTCCCGTCCAAAAGCGGTGCGACGGCGGCGCTGACGGCTTCGGAGAGCAGCAGCGGGCCGCCGAGCTCGAGGTTGCGGCGCATCGCGCCGGGGAAGACCGCCATCCCTTCGGCCAGTTCGCGCAGCTGCACCGCGGCGCCGAGGGCCAGGCGCAGCAGCTGGCGCAGGGCCGCCCATTCGCTGTGCCAGGCGCCGTCGGGGCGTTCGTCGTTGAAAGTGGCGGCCGCGAGATGCAGCTGTGCGGCCAGTGCCGGGGCCTGCAGGGCGGCGCTGCGGATCAGCACGGAGAGCACGGGGTTCTGCTTCTGCGGCATGGCCGAGGACACGCCGCGCCCCGCGACGCGCGGTTCCGCAACCTCGGCAACTTCGGGCCGGCTGAGGAACAGGACGTCCGCGGCCACCTTTCCGGCCGCGTCAGTCACCGCCGCCAGCGCGTCGCCGAGCGAGGTTACGGCCAGCCGGTTGGTGTGCCAGGGGGCAGGAACGGGAGCGAGACCCAGGCGGGCGGCCAGCCGGTCGGCGAGGTCAAACGGGGACAGTGTCCCCGCGGCCGGCCCAGCGCCGGCAGTGAGTACAGCGCCGTCAATAAGTACAGTGCCGGAGGCCAGAGTCCCGGCGGCGCCGCCGGTCTGTACCGGCAGTTCGAGGGCCTCGAGCCGGCCGGCCGCGGCGGCCAGCCCGCTGAACCATTGCGCGGCCCGCAGCCCGAAGGTGTAGGGAAGCGAGTGCTGGGTCAGGCTGCGGGCGACACAAAGCGTGTGCCCGTGGGTTTCGGCGAGGCCGGCGAGGGCGGCCGTTGCCGACCGGAGCTCCGCGAGCAGTTCGCGGATGGCCCCGGCGGCCAGCACCATCAGGGCCGAGTCGAGCACGTCCTGGCTGGTCAGGGAGGTGTGAACGGCGCGGACGGCGCCGAGTCCGGCGGTGTCCAGGTTCCTGACCTGCTCCCGGAGGTCGGCGAGCAGCGGGATGACGGGGTTGCCGCCGCCTTGCGCCCGGACGGCGAGGCCCGCGACGTCGTACCGCTGCACGTCCGCGGCGGCGGCCACCACCGCGGCGGACCCGGCCGGGGCCAGGCCGGCCTCGTCCAGGACCGCCGCCCAGGCGGCCTCGACCTTGAGGATGGCGGCGAGCACCGCACGGTCCCCGGTCAGCGCCGCCACGAACGGCGACGCCGACACGGGACTGAGCAGGCCGGCATCGCCGTCCGTTTCGAAGAAGGTCACTTGGAGGCACCCTCGGCGCTGCTGAAATCCAGGAACACGGTCTCGCCGTCGCCCTGGAGGCGGATGTCCCAGCTCAGTCCGCCGTCGGGATCCCGGCGTGCGATCAGGGTCCGGCGCCGGTCCGGGTCAAGCGAGCTGAGCAGCGGATCCTTGGCCAGGGCCTCCTCGTCCTCCGGCAGGTAGACGCGGGTGAACAGGCGGTTCATCAGGCCCCGGGCAAAGACGGCGACGGCGATGAACGGCGCCGCGCCCTCCTCGGTGGGGCCGGGGTTCACCGTGGTGAAGGTGAAGACGCCGGTGTTGCCGACAGCGCTGCGGCCGAAGCCGGTGAAGGTGTAGCCGTCCCGGACCAGGGAGCCCGTGCGGTGCGGGACCTTGCCGTCCGCGTCGGCCTGCCAGATTTCCAGGATCGCGTCCGGGATCGGGTGCCCGGCGCCGTCATAGACGGTGCCCTGGAGCCGGATGGAACCCGGGGATCCGGGAGCCAGGAGCTCGCGGTCCTTGGCAAAGGGCAGGGCGTAGCCATAGAACGGCCCCACGGTCTGGCCCGGTGTCGGGGTGAGTTTACCCACGGCGTTGCTATTCATTCTCATCGCCTCCTGCGCCCAATGCCTCGTTTTCGGTCCAGGTCCGCTTGGACCCGGTCAGGACGATGTCCCAGTTGTACGCCAGAGCCCATTCAGGCTTGGTCTGCTCGTGGTTGTAGGTGGCCACGAGCCGGTCACGGGCATCCTGGTCCACGATCGACTGGTAGATCGGGTCCAGCGGGAACAGCTGGTCACCGGGGAAGTACATCTGGGTGACGATCCGCTGGGTGAACTCCTGCCCGAACAGGGAGAAGTGGATGTGGGCCGGGCGCCAGGCATTGAGATGGTTCTTCCACGGGTAGGCGCCGGGCTTGATGGTGGTGAAGCTGTAGGAGCCGTCCGCGCCCGTGATGCAGCGGCCGACGCCGGTGAAGTTGGGGTCCAGCGGCGCCGGGTGCTGGTCACGCTTGTGGATGTAGCGGCCGGCGGAGTTCGCCTGCCAGATTTCGACGAGCTGGCCGGTGACGGGGCGTCCGTCGCCGTCGAGCACCCGGCCGGAGACCACGATGCGTTCGCCGAGCGGCTCGCCGTTGTGCGCGATGGTCAGGTCCGCTTCCAGCGCGTGCACGTCCATGTGCCCGAACGCCGGCGAGTACAGTTCGATGGTTTCCGGATCCGCGTGGTGCAGATCCTTGGTGGGGTGGCGCAGGACGCTGCTGCGGTACGGCGCGTAGTCGAGCCGCGGCTGGGTTTCGGCCGGGGCTCCGCCTTTGAGGGCCTGCGCGTACGCTTCGCCGATCGCCTTCATCTCGGCGCTGAGGTCCGCCTGCGACTCCGCGGCAGTATCCAAGGCATGGACAGCGGGCGCATGCGTCTTTGGTGCGGCCTCCGTGGCTTCGTCGGACACGTCCTCGGTGATCGGGTCGGCGTTGAAGACGTCGAGGTTGATTTCTTCAGGCACAGCAGCCTCCTTTCGTGGGTGTGTTTGTTGTTCGGATGGGGTCAGGAAGTACGGGGCAGCTGGTGCAGGTGGTCGTACTGGACGGCGTGCCGCACCGGGGCGTTCGGGGCGCCATAGCCGTCGTAGGCACCGCGGCGCTCCACCATTTCGAAGAACACGCTGCCCACGGTGGCGGTGTAGAAGTGCAGGAACTCGCCGTCGGCATCGCGGTCATAGAGCAGGTTGAGCTCACGGAGCGTGGCCAGGAATTCCGGGTCCAGAGCGAACCGGGCGTCGAGATCCTCGTAGTAGTTCGCGGGGATCTGCAGGAAGTCCAGTCCGCGGTCCCGTGCGGACCGGGCCGTGGCCACGAGGTCTTCCACGGCGAAGGCGATGTGCTCCTGGTAGCCGGGGCGGTGGCCGGTGCCGGCAGTCCCTTCCTGCTGGATCAGCGGGGCCAGGTTCAGCACCAGGCGGACGCCGCGGTCCTGCGTCAGCATCACCTGGGACCGGACCAGCCCGGTGGGGCTGGCCACCTCGGCGAACGGCTGCGGTTCCAGTGCGAGGGCGCTGGTGTAGAAGAGCACGGCCTCGTCGAAGTGCTGCCACGGCTGCGCGAGGTTCACGTGGTCGATCACCGCGGCCGGGTGCTCTGCCGGGTCCGCCGCGGCGACGTCCAGGCCGTCGCCGAATTCCCGGGTCCACGCGGCGGTGCCGTCCGGGCTGCCCTGGCAGAGGAAGATTTCGGTGGAGTCCGGCGCGGCGAAGCCCTGGAAGACTTCCTCGTTGGCCTGGCTCTTGCGCGGCACGGCGGGGGCCTTGAGCTGCTGGGCGCGGGCGGCGGCGATAACGGGAGAGTCGACGTCGAAGCCCAGGGCGGAGATGGCAGGGGCGGCGGGAGCCGGCTGGCCGGTACCGGCGGCAGCGGTCGCCGTGCCGATGGCTGCCGGTTCTTCATTGATGATCACGCGCGCGTGGCCCATGGTCCACAATTGCACATCCTTCGTGCGATGCCGCCCGTTGAACGCAAACCCCAGCTGGCCCAGCAGGGTTTCCAGTCCGGCGGTGTCACCGGCCCGGACCTCGGCGAAGTTGAAGCCGGCGGGCTCGGCCACGCGGGGAAGCGTGGCCAGCTCCATGGGGTAGCGGCGCCGGGCACCGGACACCGGGCCGGCCGCCCCGCTGGTCATCCCGCCTGCTGCATTCGCCGGGTTTGCCTCGAGCCAGGCGGCGCTCTGCTCTTCGAGCCAGATCAGCGACCGCATGGCGTCGACGGCGGTGCGTTCGACGTCGGCCTGGCGGAAGACGTCGTTGAACACTTCCAGCGACACCGGTCCCGTGTAGCCCGCGCGGACCACGTGGCCCATGAACTTGGCGAGCTCGAACTGGCCCTCCCCTGGAAACACCCGGTAGTGCCGGCTCCAGGACAGCACGTCCATGGACAGCTTGGGGGCATCGGCGACCTGGACGAAGAAGATTTTCTCCGGGTCGAAGGCCTCGATCGGCGCGGTACCCCAGTCCCGGGAGAGGATGTGGAAGGAGTCCAGGCAGGTGCCCAGGTTGGGGTGGTCCACCATCCCAACCAGCCGGTGGGCGTGCTCGTAGTCGTTCACGTACTTGCCCCAGGCCAGGGCCTCATAGGCGACCTTGACGCCGTGGTCACCCGCGAGGTCCGCGAGCCGGGAAAGCTGTGCGGCGCGGAGCTCGTCATCGTCGATCGTGGCGGTGCCGACGTTGGAGCAGAGCAGCATGGTGTCCATGCCCAGGCGGGACATGAGCCGGAACTTGGCGTCCGCGCGGCGCAGGTTGGCGGCGAGCAGGTCCTCGGGAACGCTGTCGAAGTCCCGGAAGGGCTGGTAGAGATCCAGGTTCAGGCCGAGGTCGGCGGCCAGTTTCCGGACGTCCTCCGGGCTCAGCGGGGACGTCACGAGGTCCTGTTCGAAGATCTCGATCCCGTCGAAGCCGGCCACCGCGCAGGCCTGCATTTTTTCCCGCAAGGTGCCGGCGAGGCAGACGGTGGCGATCCCGGTGCGCATCAGGCGGGCACCTCTTCCGCGGCCACAAGTTCCAGGAAGTGGGAGCGCATGCGGTCGGCGTCGGCCTGGCGCCCGGTGAAGATCCGGAAGGCGTCCGCCGCCTGGCCCACGGCCATCCGGCCGCCGTCGAGCACCTCGCAGCCCTTGGCGCGCGCCTCGCGGACGAGCTCTGTTTCGATCGGCCGGTACACGATGTCGGCCACCCAGTGCCGGGACTCCACGAGGGACATGTCCAGCGGAACCCCCGGATGGGCGGCCATGCCCACGGGGGTGCAGTGCACCAGGCCGTCGGCCTGCGGCATGAGCTGCGGGAGCTCCGCCGTCGTCCGGGCGGTGACGGTCCGGTCCGGGAAGAACCCGGCGAGCTCGGCCGCCCGGGCGGCGGACCGGGCCGCGTCGGTGTCCACGAGGTCCAGCTCGCGGACCCCCGCGGTGAGCAGGGCGTAGGCGACGGCGGAGCCGGCGCCGCCGGCTCCCAGCTGCACCACGCGATCCAGGGCGGCGCCGGGGAGCCCGGAGGCCAGCGCCGCGGCGAAGCCGGAGAAGTCGGTGTTGTGGCCGATGAAGCGGCCGTCGCGGATCACCACGGTATTGACGGCGCCCAGGCGCCGGGCGTCGGCGGAGACCTCATCCAGGTACTCGAGCACGAGCTGCTTGCAGGGGTGCGTGATGTTCAATCCGTTGAACCCGAGGCTCCGGGCGCCGGAGAGCAACTCCCCCACGGCCCGGCCGGGCAGGCCGAGTTCGGTGAGGTCGATGGGGCGGTAGAGGTACCGGAGGCCCTGCACGTCGCCCTCGCGTTCATGCATGTAGGGCGTGAGGGAGGGCATGACGCCGTCTCCCACGAGGCCCACGAGGAAGGACTCTGCTCGATTGCTCATCCAGTTTGCTCCTTTGACAACGGCACTCGGCGGGCGGCGACGCTTGCGGCGTCCGCGGCGGGCCGGGTGATAGGGATTACATTACAGATTTTGTTCACATGTTGCACTGTTGTTCGAATGATGAACATATTATGACGCCGCCGGTTTGTTTAGGCCGCAGGCTGGTCGGCCGTCACCGCTGGGGCAGCCGGGCCGACAGCTCGGCGGCCGCCGCCTGCAGCAGCGGCACGAGGGCCGCGAGGGCCTCCATGCTCAGGCGGAAGACCGGGACCGCCGTTGCCAGCGAGGCGAAGGCGTGCCCCTGGGCGTTGAAAACCGGGACGGCGACGGCGCGCATGCCGAGTTCGTTTTCCTCGTCCATGGTGGCGAAGCCCTGGCGCCGGACCTGCTCGATTTCGGCCCGGAAAGCCTCGCGGTCCGTGATGGAGAGCGCCGTCAGCGGCTCCAGGGGCAGTTCCTCGACGAGCTGGGCGCGGGTGGCGTCGTCGGCGAACGCCACCAGTGCCTTGCCCACTGAGGTGGTATGAAGTGCCCCGAGATGCCCGGGGTCGCTCGTGACCCGGAACGTCTGCGGGCCGTCCACCTTGTTCACCGTCAGGTGGTGGATGCCGTCCCGCACGGAGAGGATCGTCGCCTCACCCGTTTCCTCGGTCACGCGCCGCAGGATGGGCAGCGCCGTACCCGCGAAGCCGTGGTGGTTGGAGACGCGCTGGCCAAGCTGGAAGACCCTCAGCCCCAGGTGGTAGCGGCGGCCGTCCGGCTCGTAGTCAACGAAGCCGTCCCGCGTCAGGGAGCCGAGCAGGCGGTACGTGGTGCTGAATGGCAGATCCGCGCGGCGGGAGATCTCCGCGGCGCTGGCACCCCGCGGCTCGTCGCCCAGGAGGACCAGCAGACCCAAGGCCTTGCCCACCATGTCCGTCCGCGAGTCCTCCCTGGCGGCCTTTGCAGGCTTCGAAGGGACTTCCGCCGGATGCCCGGAAGCGGCGGGAACTTCTGTGTTTTGATTCACACTCATGCATCGATGTTCCCACATAGTGAGAGCTATTTCTAGATGGTGATTATTTTTGTTGACAAGTGACTGCGCTCACAGTCATGATTGCTACATCGCACAAGTAGCTTCCACCATGTGGCTACTAGTCCGGGTCTTTCCACGGACCTCCGGCTGCACCACCCTTAAGCAAGCGGCAGCCGAGACCTTCCTGATCCATCCGCGACAACGTCGTCACACCAAAGGAACACCATGAGCCACACTGTCCCGTCCACGACGCCGGGTATAACCACAGGAGGGACGCCGAAGAAGGCGGCCCTTGCCAGCTTCCTGGGCAGCGCCGTCGAGTATTACGACTTCTTCATCTTCGGTTCCGCAGCCGCGCTGATCTTCCCGCATGTCTTCTTCCCCGACGCGGACACCAACGCGGCGATCATGTCGTTCGCCACCTTCGGCTTTGCCTACATTGCCCGCCCGGTCGGCGCCGTTATCCTCGGCCACTTCGGTGACAGGATAGGGCGCCGGAAGGTCCTCATGTTCACGCTGTTGCTGATGGGCGCCTCCACCTTTGCCATCGGCTGCCTGCCGGACTTCAAGACGGTCGGCTGGTGGGCCCCTGTCCTGCTGGTGCTGGCGCGTCTCTGCCAGGGCTTTTCCGCTGCCGGCGAGCAGGCCGGCGCCTCGTCCATGACGCTCGAGCACGCCCCGGACAACCGCCGCTCCTTCTTCACCTCCTGGACCCTGACCGGCACCCAGGGCGGCCAGATCCTCGCCGCCCTCGTCTTCATCCCGGTCCTCGCCCTGCCTGACGACATCAAGTACACGATCGGCTGGCGCATCCCGTTCTGGCTCAGCGCCGTGGTTGTGCTGGTCGCGTTCTTCATCCGCCGCACCCTGCACGAGCCGCCGGCGTTCGAGGAGGCCCAGAAGACCAAGCAGATCTCCAAGCTCCCCGTCGCGGACCTCCTCAAGAGCCACTGGCGCGATGTCCTGCGTGTCATCGCCTGCGCCTTCATCGCCGCCGTGTCCACCGTCTTCGGCACCCTGGCCATCAGCTACGCCAAGAACGTCGCCGGCGTGGACGGCACCACCACCCTCTGGCTCGTCGTCGGCGCCAACTTCATGGCACTGGGCACCCAGCCGCTCTTCGGCATGCTCGCCGACAAGATCGGCCGGAAGCCCGTCTTCATCTACGGCGCACTGTCCAGCGCAGCCCTGACCCCGGTCTTCCTGCTGAGCCTCGAATCCGGCAACGTCGCGCTGATGTTCCTTACGGCAATCGCGTTCTTCTCCTTCGGCTACGCTGCGGCCAACGCGGTCTGGCCCTCCTTCTACGCCGAGATGTTCAGCACCAACGTCCGCTTCTCCGGCCTCGCAATCGGCACCCAGCTGGGCTTCCTGATGGCCGGCTTCGCCCCGGCGATCG
Source organism: Arthrobacter sp. P1_B4 (assembly GCF_056406555.1). Classification (NCBI taxonomy): domain Bacteria; kingdom Bacillati; phylum Actinomycetota; class Actinomycetes; order Micrococcales; family Micrococcaceae; genus Arthrobacter; species Arthrobacter sp. P1_B4. The sequence continues at coordinate 380 of NZ_JBFTZW010000007.1, read as the reverse complement.
TGGCGGCCATGGGCGGCATCCAGCCCGGCGGCTGGGTCCAGATCTCCATCTTCACCGCAATCATCTGCCTGATCGCCACGGTCGCGGCGCTGACGGCCAAGGAAACGTTCCGGGTCCCCACCAAACAGCTCGGCCAGCAGTAGCCCCGCACCGACAGCGGATTTCAACCGCACTTCCGCACCGCTTTTCCGCATTAACGACGGCGGCCCGTCCCTTCGGCGGGTTCTAACGGTCGTTGCAACACCCAACACTTTGGGAGTTGCAACGACCGTGTCGTTTTTAACGGAGGAAACAGCCCGGCGGCGGAAGTACACGCCGGAGCAGAAGGACCAGTTCTTGTCGGTGGTGGACCGGCTGGGGAGTGTGAGCGCGGCCGCGGC